>JBAIYC010000328.1:0-9909 GCA_037916085.1 Nitrospirota bacterium
TTCTGCGGCTTCTGCATCGATGCATGCCCGGTCTCAGCGATCATGCAGACCCCGGAGTTCGAACTGGCCTGTTATTCCCGCCGAGATGCATTCTATGCCAAGGACCGGCTGATCGAGGTCGGCGACCGGTTCATGGGCAAGAAAACGGAGAACAAGAATGCTTAATCAGATCGTCTTCGCCTATTTTGCGGTCGTCATCCTATTCTCGGCGATCATGATGATCACAAGAAAGAATCCGATCCACAGCGTGCTGTTCATGCTGCTCCTGTTTTTCCATATTGCCGGCGTCTTCGTGCTCCTGAACGCCGAATTCCTGGCCGCGGTCCAGCTCATCGTCTACGCCGGAGCGATCCTGATCCTCTATCTCTTCGTGGTGATGCTGCTCCAGGTGGATCGGGAGGTAAAATCGGCACGGGCGAACCGTTTCTGGCCGTGGCTCGCCGTATTCGGTCTCATGATTGCAGCCGAGATATCTCTCCTCGTACTGCGTGGGTCCTTTCCCGCTGGGAACGACCAAACGATGCGAATGGCCGCAGGGGCGGGGGTCAGGGAGCTCGGTATGGATCTCTATACCAAATATCTCGTACCGTTTGAGGTTGCCTCGGTCATTCTTCTTGTCGGCCTTGTCGGCGCCGTGATGCTGGCAAAGAAGACGGAAAACTGACGACAGGCCACGGCTTCGTATGCGCCTGATAGTCTGATATCGGCCGTCTCATCGAATCGGAGGTTGTTATGGTCCCTCTCTCCTGGTATGTGCTGCTGAGCGCAGTCTTGTTTACCATCGGCGTCGTCGGCGTCCTGACGCGGCGCAATGTTTTTATCGTCCTCATGTCGATCGAGCTTATGCTGAACGCTGCCAATATCAATCTGGTTGCCTTCTCTCACTATCTCCAGGACCTGACGGGCCAGATATTCGTTATCTTTGTCATCACCGTTGCGGCGGCCGAGGCCGCTGTAGCGCTAGCGCTCATCATTCTTCTGGCGAGGAACCGCGGCGCTGTGTATGTGGACGAGTTTAATATCCTGAAGGGGTAATGACAACTTCGGACCGAAACGCATCGAGGTGCTCCTTATGCTCAAATACGCTTTGATACCGCTTCTTCCTTTCGCCGGGTTTCTGATCGCCGGCATCTTCGGGAAGTATCTGAAGGAACGCGCGGCCACCGTCGCCATTGGCGGCGTGTTCGGCGCTTTCGTCTTTTCGGTGAGCGCGTTCCTCGACGTTCTCCGTGGGCAGGTCATAAACGAGAACCTTTACTCGTGGATCGCCGTCGGCAATTTTTCGGTCAATGTCGGCTTCCAGGTCGATCAGCTGACGGCGGTCATGCTGATGGTCGTCACGACGCTCAGTACGCTGATCCACATTTATTCCGTCGGGTACATGCACGGGGACAAGGGGTTTGCCCGGTTCTTCGCCTACCTTGAGCTCTTCACCTTCTTCATGCTCGTCCTGGTGATGGCGAACAACTTTCTGGTCATGTTCGTCGGCTGGGAAGGCGTGGGTCTCTGCTCCTATCTCCTCATTGGTTTCTGGTATGAGAAGAAGTCTGCCGCCGACGCGGGCGTCAAGGCGTTTGTTGTGAACCGGGTTGGCGATTTTGGTTTCGTCCTGGGAATGCTGCTGATCTTCGTTACCTTCGGTTCGCTAGACTTCGCGGAGGTGTTTAAAGCGGTGACCGCGGGCGGCATAACTCAGCGGATCGACCTGCTGGGCATGAACATGAGCGTGGTGACGTTGATCTGCCTGCTGCTCTTTGTGGGCGCCACGGGAAAGTCGGCGCAGATTCCGCTCTATGTATGGCTTCCCGATGCCATGGAGGGCCCGACACCGGTCAGTGCCCTGATCCATGCCGCAACAATGGTGACCGCTGGTGTGTTCATGGTGGCACGGTGTGCGCCGCTCTTTAGCCTGTCCCACACCGCAATGACCGTCGTTGCAGTTGTCGGTGGTATAACAGCCTTCTTTGCCGCCACGATCGGCTTGGTGCAGAACGATATCAAGCGCGTGATCGCCTATTCCACGATCAGCCAGTTGGGCTACATGTTCCTCGGGCTCGGCGTCGGGGCGTTCTCTGCTGGCATATTCCATCTCACGACCCACGCCTTCTTCAAAGGACTTCTGTTCCTCGCATCGGGCAGCGTCATTCATGCCCTTTCTGGTGAGCAGGACATGCGCAAGATGGGTTCGCTGCGCGGCAGGATCAAGATCACTTATGCCGTATTCGTGATCGGGTCCCTTGCTCTCGCAGGCATATTCCCCTTTGCAGGGTTCTTCAGCAAGGACGAGATCCTCTGGAACGTCTACAACGCCGATACCCTGGGCCGCCTGCTATGGTCCGTCGGGATTGCCGGCGCCTTTATGACAGCCTTCTATTCCTTCCGGCTGATCTATCTTACCTTTTTCGGCGAGTCCCGCATGGACCACGAGGTGGAACACCATGTGCACGAGTCGCCCAAGATCATGACGGTGCCGCTCATAGTCCTAGCGTTCTTCTCAATCTTCATCGGTTTCATCGGCATGCCGCTGGTCGAGCATGGGAACAAGTTCGCGGAATTCCTTGCGCCGGTCTTCCCCGCTGCATCCCACGCGGAAGAGGGGGCCGGCCACGGGCTCGAGATCATGCTCATGGTCTTTTCGGTCCTCGTCGCGGCAGCGGGCATCGTCTATGCTTATGTGATGTACGTCAAGGACCCCGACATGCCGAAAAAGCGTGCAGAGAAGTGGCCGCGTATGTATGACCTGCTGTTGAACAAATATAGAATTGATGAAGTATATAATGCCGTATTTGTCAACGGGCTCGTACACAGGCTTGCAAAGTTCCTTCATACGGTGGGTGACGTCAAGATCATTGACGGGTTCATCAACTGGGCCGCAGCCGCGATCGGTAGGACGAGCGAGCGCGGGAAGAAACTGCAGACCGGCTTCGTTCAGGAATATGCCTTCACCATGGGTCTGGGGCTGGTCGTGCTGATGGGGCTGTATTACGTACTGAAGTAGTTGGCAGATGCCAATCTTGTGATTCATCAAAGGAGCTTCTCCATGCTCGAACTGATACCGAACCAGCTTGGCTATCCCTTGCTGAGCCTGCTCATCTTCGTACCGGCCGCGGGGGCTGTGGTTCTGCTTGCCGTCCGCAACGCCAATGCGGCTAGATGGATCGCGCTCTTGTTCTCGCTGGTCGAACTTGGTCTGTGTATACCACTCCTGACGAACTTCGACGGTTCGCTGCCACACATGCAGTTCGGGGAATCGATCCCCTGGATCAGCGCATGGAATATCAACTACCGCGTTGGTGTAGACGGGATCAGCGTGCTCTTCGTCGCTCTTTCAGCGCTGCTGACGACGATATCCATCATGGTGTCCTGGACCGCGATCCAGGATAGGGTGCGCGAGTTCATGGTCGCCATGCTGTTCCTCGAAGCGGCAATGATCGGCGTTTTCATGGCCCTTGATCTGTTCCTGTTCTACATCTTTTGGGAGGCCATGCTCATCCCCATGTATCTTCTCATCGGAGTCTGGGGCGGGCCGAACCGGCTCTATGCGGCGGTCAAATTCTTCCTGTACACGCTCGTGGGAAGCGTGCTCATGCTGGTCGCCATCCTGGCGGTGTACTTCCAGGCAGGCGGCACCTTCGATGTCCTGGCACTGATGAATCATAAGTTCGATCACACCTTCCAGCTCTGGGCCTTTGCGGCGTTCTTTGCCGCATTCGCGGTCAAGGTCCCCATGTTCCCGTTCCATACCTGGCTGCCAGATGCCCATGTGGAAGCGCCGACTGCCGGTTCGATCATCCTTGCCGGAATCCTGATCAAGATGGGAGCTTACGGTTTTGTGCGCTTCTCCCTGCCGTTCTTTCCCAACGCGGCGCTGTTTTTCACGCCTGCTATCATGGCCCTGTCCGTGGTTGCCATCATCTACGGGGCCTATATGGCCTTCGCCCAGTCAGATTTCAAGAAACTTATCGCCTATTCCAGCGTGAGTCACATGGGCTTCGTGACGCTCGGTCTTTTCGCGCTAAACAGCCAAGGGCTGGAAGGGGGACTGCTGCAAATGATCAACCATGGAGTCTCCACCGGTGCGCTGTTCCTCGCTGTTGGCGTGATCTATGAGCGGACCCATACGCGCGTGATCGCTGACTATGGCGGGATCGCGGCCAAGGTGCCGATTTATGCCGCATTCCTGATGATCATCACCCTTTCATCCATCGGTCTGCCGGGCACGAACGGTTTCATCGGGGAGTTCACGATCATCCTGGGAGCGTTCCAGATGAAGGCGGTATACGCTGTCATCGCCTCGCTCGGAATCATCCTGGGCGCGGGTTACATGCTCTGGCTCTACCAGCGTGTCGCCTTCGGGACCGTGACGAATCCCCACAATGAGCACCTTGCAGACATGAACCTGCGAGAAATTGCCGCGGCGCTGCCTCTGGTGGCCCTAGTCTTTGTCATCGGGATATATCCCAACGCCGCCTTCCAGGTGATGCACGCGTCTGCCGACAACCTGATCAAGCTGGTTCATGCCAAGACCCAGGTTTTGCCCTCGGCTACCCAGGCGATCAGCGCTCTGGCGGGAAACTAATTCGGGAGAGGAAACATGTCGATCACACTGCAGGCCTTCATCAAACAATTGCTTCCCATCTATCCCGAGTTCGTGGTCCTCGTGATGGCGCTGACCGTGCTTCTTCTCGATCTCTTTGTAGATCGGCAGCACAAAGCGATTCTCGGCTGGTACAGTTTCACAGGCATCGCCATCGCGGCTTATATGACGGTGAAACTGATGGGCGTCCGGGGAGCGTTCTTTGACGGAACGATCTTGCTTGACCCTTTCGCGTCGTTCTTCAAGCTGGTATTTTTCCTCTCGTGTGGGCTCGGCATCCTGGTGTCGATGAAATATCTTGATATTGAGGACATCCACCGGGGGGAATACTATTCCCTCATGCTCTTCGCCACGAGCGGGATGATGCTCATGGCAGCGGCAGGGGACCTGATCGTCCTGTATCTCGGTCTGGAGCTCATGGCGCTCTCCATTTATGTCCTTGCCGGGTTCATGCGCCGCGACAGCAGGTCGAACGAGGCCGGTATCAAGTACCTCTTGCTCGGCGCATTCTCATCCGCCATCATGCTCTACGGCATGTCGCTCCTGTACGGCATGGCAGGGACGACGAACCTCAACGGCATCCTCGTCTTTCTGCGGGGTGCGGACCTGACGAATCCCGTGATCTTCCTGGCAATGGTCATGCTGATCGTCAGTTTCGGCTTCAAGGTCGCTGCAGCTCCGTTCCACATGTGGGTGCCCGATGTCTATGAGGGCGCACCCACGTCGGTGACGGCTTTCATGTCCGCCGGCCCGAAGGTGGCTGGGTTCGCCGTGCTGCTGCGGGTCTTCGTGCACGCGCTGGAGCCGGTTCAGTCCCATTCGTCGGATATTCTTGCGGGTCTTGCAGTGCTGACCATGGCGGTAGGGAACGTCCTCGCACTAAGCCAAAGCAACATCAAGCGCATGCTCGCCTATTCTTCGATCGCTCACGCCGGGTATGCATTGGTGGGACTCGCGGCGGCAACAGCCCAGAAGTCGGTCGTCGTCGATGGTGCGGCGAGCGTGATGCTCTACGTGCTCATCTACGCAGTGATGAACATGGGCGCCTTTGCCGTGGTCATCATGCTCCGGAAGGCGGGAGCGCGCGGCGAGGAGATATCCGACTTTGCCGGTCTCGGCAAAACGAACAAGGCCGCAGCATTCCTCATGCTCATTTTCCTTTTCTCGCTCACCGGCATTCCGCCCATGGCCGGCTTTGTCGGCAAGTTCTATATCTTCAAGTCGGCCGTCCAGGCAGGCATGGTGTGGCTTGCGGTCGTTGGCGTGATCTTCTCCGCCATCAGCGCCTACTTCTACCTCCGGGTCATCATGCTGATGTACATGTATGATCCCAAGGAGGAGTTTCGTCCCCTGCAGTCGCCTGCTCTAGCGCTAGCACTTGCGGTCGCCGCGACCGCGGTCATCGTCATCGGCGTTCGTCCCGCCGAGGTGCTGGAATTCGCACGGGCATCTGTCGCCGGTCTGCTGTAATTCGCATCAACCTTACATTTTTCCAGGGGGCAGGCGCTCAGCGTCCTGCCCCTTTTGATTTGTCCTCTTGGCTCCCCCCTTCACTCGCAGCCTTGCCTCTCCTCCTCGCGTATGATGCGCCTCATAGGCGTCCATTTTGGCCGATGATATACTAATGTCATGAGATCATCGGGCAGCGGATATTTCCTGAAGGAATACGGTTCCTGGAGCGTACTGATCATTTCGTACCTCATCGGGCTGGGAGTCAGCAGAGGCTTCCCCTGGCAGGCGGTACCCGTTTTTCTCGCCCTGTCTCTTCTGATCAACTCGAAGCAGGCCTATACGAAGTGGATGCGCCGGTCGGGCGGCACGGGCGCTCCCGCGCTGTTCCTTGCCCAGATCGGGGTCGCGGCCATCATCCTTGTGCTCGTCTATGGGCCGGGCGTGCCCCAACTCCTGCCGCTCCTTGTCATTCCTGCTGCCTATCTTCTGACGAGTCGGCTGGCGGGCGAGCATTTTGTCGTCACTGAACTTCTTGGCTTCACGTTGCTGAGCCTTGCGGCCATCCTTGCAAAGTTCCTTGTAGTGCAAGGAGTCGATGTCAGGCTCTTCGTGGCCGTTGCACTGTATTTCACCGCAGGCGTCTTCAAGATCAAGGCAGTCCTGCTCAGAAAACTGCGGGATCGGATTCTGGCTGTTCTGTATGTTGTTTTCGCGCTCTACGCATACCGACGTTTCCATATCTCCTGGATCATCCTCCTGCCGCTCGTCGAAAATGTTGCTGCGGCTGTTACGCTCTATCGGGTGAAGCTGCAGACGACGGGCTGGATCGAGGTCGCGAAAAGCGTGACCTTCCTGGTGATCATGATCCTCGCTTTCTAAATACTGTCGTCGTCTGTCCAGGCCCAAGCCCGTCATCATCTTTCTGCATCATCCTGAAGACATAAGGCTGCGAAGAGCCGTTCAGAGAAAATTGTCCCATTGCGGCCTGCGCCCGAACACTGCGCACGTTAACAGGAACGACGAAAAACGTGCGAGGAACGAATATTGAGAGGATAGACGGGAATCTATTTCAAGAGCGATCCTTTGAGTCGCTGTTGCGAGATCCGCAAGCGCGCAAAGTCAAGAACATCCCCTCGGTGGGGGGAGGAAGAAGGCTCCGTCTCTAACAGCGCCGCAATTTCTGGTGAAATGGTTATTTCAACATGGCTTCTCATACTCACCGGTTGAACGAAGTGACTTGGCAACCTCGAATGGCTCGGGCGGACGATATTCTACTGGCCCGCTTTCCCACTGCACGATGGTACAGCTGGTGCGAAGTTGCTCCCTCCGGTCCCGGATGTCTGTGTTCGATGGGTCGAGCCTCATAGCAAGACGGTATTGTGCTAGGGCTTTCATAATGAAACCCATTTCCGCAAACAGATCTGCAGCATAGAGGTATTCCTGTATCGCTTCTCTTTCCCGATTGAGCTTTCGCCTGACATTGCCGATCCGCACTCTGATATGGGGATCCCGCTGGATCGCAAAGAGTTTCTCCATTTCCGAGATGGCTTCCATCCAGTTTGCTTTCTTAAGATGTCTCTGTACGTTCTCGGCAATGATCGTTTTCATTGATGCCATGGGTAGCCTCCCAAATACAGAAATGTGCAACAACATGAGTTGCTGAACTTGCATAGCAGGGGACCGACAGAAAATGCACTGCCGATTCCTTCGTATGAAACGGGCCTTCTCTGCCTCTTTATTTCTGACGGCTGGCGCCTTCACGGTGGTTCCTGCGAGGCGCATGGCAATTCTGCTGCCTCTCTTGAAGGTCAGAGCGTACGCAAGAGTACCCTGGGAGCATTCCTTGTCTCTTGCTGAATACAGCTAAAAGTATGTCTGACAAGAACATGCTGTAGCGCGAGCGAAGAGGCGGTTAAGCCATGATACACGCGGATGAGGAACTCTCGTTATCACCGACACGCCGGGAATCCGGTTCGTTTGGGTATCTCCCTTGGCTCAGTGCGGTTATCCAGCCTGCTTTTCATGCAGGCCATTCGTCCGGCCCCGAGATGAGAACAGGCAATGGTGCTTCTTCGCCATATCCGACAATCTCTGCCTATTGTCACCGAGCATTTCATTACCGAGGGTGTTACAATACTATCGAGGAGATGATGTATGGAGACACGGTCGAGAGATATGCGGCTTTCATCGAACGCGCTGACCGTTCTCGGCCGGAGGTATCTCATAAAGGACGAGCAGGGCAGGGTAATAGAATCGAGCGATGAGATGTTCCGGAGAGTAGCTGCAAACATCGCCCAAGCCGACCACCTCTATGGACGACCGGACGTCCATGAGGCGGAAGAGGAATTCTTTCGCGTTCTGTCGAATCTGGAGTTCTTACCCAATTCGCCCACCCTTATGAATGCCGGCCGGCAGCTCCAGCAGCTCGCGGCCTGCTTCGTCCTGCCCGTCGAGGACTCCCTCGAATCCATCTTTGATGCCGTCAAGGAGACTGCCCTGATACACCAGAGCGGCGGCGGCACAGGCTTTTCGTTCAGCCGGTTGCGTCCGAAGAACGATACGGTCCGGACCACGAGCGGCGCCGCGAGCGGGCCGGTCTCGTTCATGCGGGTTTTCAACATGGCCACGGAGGTCATCAAGCAGGGGGGCACCCGGCGTGGCGCGAACATGGGTATCCTGCGCGTCGATCATCCCGATATCCTCGAGTTCATCTCTGCCAAGGAGGATGTCCGGGAACTGTCCAACTTCAACATCTCCGTTGCCGTGACAGAGCAGTTCCTGAGGGCGGTGGAGACGGACGGGGGGCTGGACCTTGTCAACCCGCACACCCGGCAGGTCGTCAGGACGCTCCGTGCCCGGGAGGTCTTCGATGCAATTGTCGAGATGGCATGGAGGACGGGGGATCCCGGCATGTTGTTTATCGACCGCATCAACCGGGACAACCCGACGCCGTACCTGGGCGAGATCGAGGCCACCAATCCCTGTGGTGAACAGCCGCTGCTGCCGTACGAATCCTGCACGCTGGGGTCAGTCAATCTCTCCCATATGCTGAAGGGAACGAACACGACTGCGGCCATCGATTGGGACAGGCTCGACCGGACCGTGGCGACGGGGGTCCATTTCCTGGACAATGTGATCGATATGTGCCGATATCCGCTGGACCAGATTGACCGCATGGCCAAAGGCAACCGGAAGATTGGCCTCGGCGTCATGGGTTTCGCCGACCTGCTTATAGGGCTGGGCATCCCCTATGACTCCGATGATGGCCTCAGGACTGGCGAGGAGATCATGCGATTTGTCCGAGAACGTGCATGGGCCGCCTCCGAGGACCTTGCCCGTGATCGTGGCGTGTTCCCTAATTTCCGTGGAAGCCGGTACGACGTGACGGGCGGCCCGAAGCTCAGGAACGCCACAGTGACGACCGTTGCTCCGACAGGGACGCTATCGATCATCGCTGGGTGCTCGAGCGGCATCGAGCCGGTCTTCGCGCTCTCCTTTACACGCCATGTGCTTGGCGACGTGGAACTGCCCGAACTGTACGAGCGCTTCATCGCCACGGCTAGGGAGCGCGGTTTCTTCAGCGACAGCCTCCCTTTGCGCCTCGCCGCGGGGGAGCCACTCCGGATGATGCACGAGGTACCATCAGACGTTAGGCGTGTCTACGTGACGGCATTTGACATAGCCCCGGAATGGCATGTGCGCATGCAGGCGGCATTCCAGCGGCATACGGACAACGCAGTATCGAAGACCATCAATTTCCCGCCCACAGCGACACGGGAGGATGTTCGGAAGGCTTTTCTTCTGGCTTACCGAGAAGGCGTGAAGGGGATTACCGTATTTCGAAGCGGCAGCAAGAACGT
>JBAIYC010000329.1:0-3866 GCA_037916085.1 Nitrospirota bacterium
CCTGGAGACCACCGGAAGCTTCGACCTCTCGGGAAGACATGCCATGCGGTATGCCCGGCAGGCGGTGACAAAGGTCTACGACAGCCATCCTGCTTCCGTCTTCGAAAAGCTCGGGATCAGCGTGCTCTTCGGAGATCCCCGGTTCCTTGACGAACACCGCATCGAGCTGAAAGGGAAAGTGTTCTCGGCAAAGAAGTTCATGCTCTGCACCGGCAGTTCGGCGGCCGTCCCGCCGCTGGGCGGCCTCGCCTCGGTCCCCCACTATACGAACGAGAACCTATTCGACATCGATGAACTGCCGGCATCGCTGCTCGTTCTCGGCGCCGGCCCGGTCGGTATCGAGATGGCGCAGGCATTCCAACGTCTCGGTTCAGCGGTAACCGTGGTTGCGAAGTACGATGTGATCCTCCCCCACGAGGACCGCGATCTCAGCACGATGCTGGAGGGACGGCTCAGCGCCGAAGGCATCAGGTTCGTCCACGAGGCCCGGTCCGTCAGCGTGGCCACGGGAAGTGGCGGGACCGTGTTGACCGTTGAGCGGGGAGGGACTCGCGAGGACCTTGCCGCCGCCGCGCTCCTCATCGCCGTCGGACGGAAGCCGAACACGGAAGGTCTGGACCTGGAAAAGGCAGGCGTCCGATACGGACCCGTGGGCATCGTCGTGGACGACTATCTCCGCACCACGGCAAAGAACATCTTTGCCTGCGGAGATGTGACCGGCCCCTACCAGTTCAGCCACATGACGGAATATCAGGCCGTGACCGCAACCAGGAACGCGTTCCTTCCGTTCAAAAAGAAAGCGAACTACGACACCGTTGCCTGGTGCACCTTCACCGATCCTGAGCTGGCCCACGCGGGTCTTACCGAGGCTGAGGCCAGAGAACGCTTCGGCGGTGCCGTCACGGTCTACCGGTACGAATACCGGAACACGGACCGGGGACGAACAGACAATGCCGAGTTCGGGATGGCCAAGTACATTTGCGACAAACGCGGCAGGATCCTGGGCGCGCATATTCTGGGAGAGCGGGCTGGCGACGTTATCCACGAGGCCCAGCTCCTGCGCCACCTGGGCCTTTCCTTCTCCACGATCGCGCCAATGATCCACATCTATCCAACCTTTACCGACGTGGTGCGCCAGCCGGCAAAATTGTATTATGTCGACCGACTGCGGAACAATCCCGTGCTGAAGGTCCTCGCAAAGCATCTGGGAAAGAAGAAATGAAGAAGCACGGCAAGAAGATTGCCCTTCTGCTGCTCCTCGCAGCGGTCATTGCCGCCTTCCGGCTGAGCGGGATCGGCAGCTACCTGACCATTGAAATGCTGCAAAAGAATCGGGACGCGCTCCTCGCCCTGGTCCGGGAGCGTTATGTTCTCTCCCTGTTCCTCTATATCGCCCTCTATCTCGTTGTCGTCGCACTCAACATCCCCGGCGCCGCCGCCCTCACCATCGCCGGCGGCTACCTCTTCGGGACCGTGGCGGCCGTCCTTTTCGTCAATGTCGGCGCGACCTCCGGCGCAGTCCTCGCTTTCCTTTCGGCGCGATATCTGCTCGGTCTGCGCCTTCAGGAGTCCTATGCTGCCCAGCTCGCGAAGTTCAACAGGGAGATGGACCTGAACGGAGCCAGATACCTTCTGACGCTGCGTCTCATTCCCGTCTTCCCTTTCTTCCTGGTGAACTTCCTCGCCGGCCTTACCCGGGTTCCCCTCGCCACCTTCCTCTGGACAACATCGCTCGGCATCATCCCTGCTTCCGCCGTCTTCGCCTTTGCGGGACAGCAACTTTCGTCAGTTCGCTCACCGGGCGATGTCCTTTCTCCTCGCATCCTCGCCGCCTTGGCCGCTCTCGCTCTCTTCACGCTCGTCCCCGTCTTCCGCGGCCGGTTCAGAAAAAAACCTTGACTCGCGGGGACGCTTCGGTATAATTCCTTTCCTTAAGCGCCGCATCGCAGTCTTCACCCATGACGCAGGATTCGGAAAAGACGCGTGCCTGGATCGGTCTCAGCAGCATTCCGGGCGTGGGAAGAGTCACCTTCCGCAAGCTGGTCGGGATCTTCAGCTCGCCGGAGCGAGTGCTCGCTGCATCGCGAGATGAACTCATCACCCTCGGCGGCGTCCCCGAGAGGGTTGCGCATGAGATCACGACTTTCCCCTGGGAGCAACCGGCGATGCGCGAACTTGCAGAGGCGCGCCGGTTGAACGTATCGATCGTCACGGCTGATGATCCGGAATATCCGTCAGCCCTGAAGAATGCATCCGATGCCCCGCTTCTTCTCTATATACAAGGAACGATCCTTCCCGGGGACACGGCAGCAGTAGCGATCGTAGGGACCCGCACGCCCACGCATTACGGGATCACGGTGACCCGCGAGATGGCCGGCACACTCGCCTCAGCAGGAATGACCGTGGTGAGCGGCATGGCGCGCGGCATCGATACCCAGGCGCACACGGGCGCGCTCGATGCCGGAGGCCGGACGATCGCCGTTCTCGGGAGCGGCATCGACGTCCCCTACCCTCCCGAGAACCGGAAGCTCATGGAGCGCATCACATCGTCGGGCGCGGTAATCAGTGAGAATCCCTTCGGTACACGGCCGGAGAGCGGTTACTTTCCGGCACGGAACAGGGTCATCAGCGGCCTTTCCCGCGGCACGATCATCATCGAGGCGGCCGAGGACAGCGGATCTCTCATCACGGCGGAGTACACGCTCAAACAAGGCCGCAGGCTCTTTGCCGTCCCCGGGAACGTGAGCTCGCCGGTCAGCCGCGGCACGAACGGCCTAATCAGACAGGGAGCCGTTCTCGTCGAAACGGCGGCGGACGTCCTCAGCGGACTTGGAGTAAGCGTCTCCGGCACCGCGCACGGTGCCGGAGGGCCGCTTCCCGCGATGAGCGACGAAGAGGCCCAGGTCTTCGCCTCCCTCACCGCGGAGCCGAAACATATCGATGTCATTCTGCAGGAGAGTGCGGGCTCTCCCGGGAGCCTGAGCGGTCTCCTGACCAGCCTTGAGCTAAAAGGACTTGTAAAACAGCTCCCGGGGAAGTATTTTGTGCGGTGGCACTAAGAAAGGCACGGAGGCCGGACAAGGAAACGCCCCCCACGATGAGAAGTTCCGAGCCGTGAGTTCCGCCTCTCGGATCCTTGTTACCTGCCTCGACCGGAGGTTCTTTTGGAAGAACGGATGATGAACCTGGTATCGCTTATCGCCGACCAAGTGCAGACACGACAGGACCTTTTCAGCAACGAAGGCAAGATCATGGACGTCCTCATGAGCGGCGGATACCATCTCCAGGAGGCGGACGCCGCCATCACGCTGATGCAGACCCTTGCCCGGGAGACCGCACACGCGGTCGAACGCACCCGGGCCTTCACCGGCATCCGCTCCATGAGCACCGAGGAACGCAACCGCTTCGCGCTCGATGCCTTCGGCCTCGTGATCAAGCTCGCGGTCCTCGGGATCATCGATGAAGACCAGCGCGAGGACATCATCGAAAAGGCCCTGTCCCTGCATCGTGGAAAGATCGATCTTGCGTCGGTCAAGACCCTGCTGGCCCTCAATCTCTTCGGAGATCCCGGTGACTATCAGGATCTCCTGTCCGTGTCAAAGCACCGCCCGGGATCATCCTGGAACTGAGCATCAAGAGCGCCCGGGACCGGGTGGGGTTCCTCTTGCTCCCGCCCGGCAAACGGCCATACTGAACTCCTATGAAATCACTCGTCATCGTAGAGTCGCCGGCAAAGGCAAAGACCATCGGGAAGTACCTGGGCAAGGACTACACCGTCAAAGCGTCGGTCGGCCACATCATGGACCTGCCCAAGAGCAAGCTGGGCGTGGACATCGAGAAGGACTTCGAGCCCACCTACATCCAGA
>JBAIYC010000330.1:0-14061 GCA_037916085.1 Nitrospirota bacterium
AGGAACAGCTCGAGCGCGGCGATCAGCAGAAGCGGGAAGCCAATGAGATAAGCAGTGTTCATCACCGATCATCCGGAACAAACGGTGATAGGAGTATCCCAAACCCTCCTGCGCGTGTCAAGGGAGAAATGGCCCCGGAAGGGTCCGGAGGTACGCAGCTTTCCTACCGGACCAGCAGATAGAGCATGACGGCGAACCCGATGAAGACGGCGGCCGCGGTCTCGTGCTCGGAGTTCTCCTTGACCACGTCCCAGCTCCAGCGGTTCGCCCCCCTGTCCGGATAGGGCGTGAGACGGGGGAGATAGTCCGGGACGGCGGCATCATAGACCTTCCATGGTTCGCCGAAGCTGCTGATCAGCTTCTCATTCTCCTGTTTCTTCTTGTACGGTGCATAATAGATGAAGAACCAAACAAAGCCGGCGACCATGATCCAGACGTTCATGGCCATGGCGCTGTACCCGAGGGTAATCAGGAGCGTCCCGATATAGAGAGGGTTCTTGACGTAGGAATAGGGACCCGTGGTCGTAAGCTGCTTGTTCTTCCGGAGGTGGCCGGCAGCCCAGAGCCGGAGCCATTCACCGAAGAAGGTCACGACCGCTCCAGCAATGAACCAGGCCGGATCGAGCACCTTGTTCCTGGCGATCCAGAACATGACCACGCCGACCATACCTGCCAGGACCGTCTTTCTCGTGATCTTCGTCAGCTTGTACTTCACTGTGTCCGTGACCGCCATATCCATTCCCCTCCCCCGTCGAGCGCGTTTCACTTGGCGCCCTGTTCGTGCTACCATCTGGTCGGCATGAAGATATTCCGCATCTTGATCAGGCGCCGGTCACCTGCCGAGAGGAGCTCCGGCGCGAACAGGGACTTCATCTTGACGAGCGACAACCGGTCCGCAAAGCCAAGGACCCTGAGCAGCAACCGGCCGAGGACCGGGATCCCGCCGGGATGGAACGCCGAAGCAAGGTCGATGACGAATACTTTGCCATCCACCAGCATGATGTTCGTCCGCCGCTGGAGGTCGAGATGGACCCATCCCCGTTCGTGAAGATCATTGACAATACGTTCCAACTGAAGGACCACGCCAGGCCCGATCTCACCGCGGCCCACCCCTCCCAGGTCCTGGCCCTCAAGGTATTCGATGGCAAGACAATACGGGGTCAGCTGTTTATAGCGGCTGGGAAGGCCATCCAGCCCCTCCAGGGCTCGGTAGGCCCTGCACTCCCGGCTGACCACGGTCCTACCGATCAAGGTCCGCTCCCAGAAACCCTTGTTCCCGAAGTCCTTGACGATGAACCGGTGGCCGCGGTAGCTGGCGATGAACACATCGGCCTTTGCGAACTTCCCTTTCGTAAGGGATCGTTCAGCGCCGCGGATCGCCTCGGCATACGTCATGTCCCGATGCATATTTGACCTTCCCTGAAAAAGACCCGTCATTGTAGGGACGCCTGCGCAAGGAGTCAAGGGTTTTTCTCCCGCCCTGAGAACGGTAGGATCACGCGCCGCCGAGGATGAACTCCAGGAAGGACCTGCAGAGGAGGGAACGACTCCGGTCCTTCAGCAGGATGACATAGAAATTCCGCTCCATCCTGACGCCCTTGATGCGCAGCGCCGCCAGCCTGCCGCCCTCGATATCTTCGGTCAGCGCCCGGCTTGACAGAATGGATATTCCCAGGCCGGCCTTGACGGCCTGTCGCACTGCATCGCTGCTTCCGACGACCGCGCCGATGTTCAGGTCCGCTAGTGAAAGTCCGGCCTTTTCGAGCCGGTCTCCCATGATCTTGCGGGTCCCCGACCCCTGCTCCCGGAGGATGAAGGGCTCGGTCCGCAGATCGTCGAGCGCGATCGCCCGTTTCTTTGCCCACCGATGACGGGCCGGCACCGCAACAACAAGCTCATCGGACCGGAACGGATGGACTTCGAGGTGTGGATCCGCGTCCCGGGCGCCAATGACGCCGATACAGAGTTCTCCCGACAACACCGCTTCGGCCACCCGTGCGCTGTCGGCTATGCTCAGTTGGATGGAGATGGTGGGATGGACCTTCTTGAAGGCGCCGATGACCGGCGGGAGGATATAAGCGCCAGGGATGGTGCTGCCGCCGATGCGAAGCACGCCGCTCACCCGGCCGGTGATCTTTTCGATCTCCTGCCGAACCCGGTCCCGCTCTTCGAGCAGACGCCTCCCGTGCCGGTACAGGACCTCGCCCGCTTCCGTCGGGATGGCCCGCTTTCCCAACCGGTCCAGAAGCCGCACGCCGAGCTCCTGCTCCAGATTCTTGATGTGGCCGCTCACCGTCGGCTGGGTCAGGAAGAGCGTCTCGGCGGCCCGTGAGAAACTGCGGAGCTTTACGACACTGCAGAAGATCTCGATCCGGTGAAGGTCCATAAGCGCAAGACGACGGACGTGAGAGGAACGACAGGAAGACGGAAGGCAGACCATCAGAGCGCCTGGCGTTTCACGTCTCACGAATATCGATAATCTCTCAGGAACTGCGTAAGCAGCCTGCAGCCGATACCCGTGGCGCCCTTCGGCGTATAGGCACGGTCCTTGTCGGTCCAGGCCGTTGCCGCGATGTCGAGATGGACCCACGGGAACTTCTCGACGAACTTCGCAAGAAGGCACGCCGCTGTAATCACCCCTCCGTCCCTGCCGCCGGTGTTCTTCATGTCCGCAACTTCGCTCTTGATCAGGTCGCAGTACCCTTCCCAGAGCGGAAGTTCCCAGACCCGCTCGCCGGTCTTCTCTCCGGCCGCACGGATGTGCTCCTTCAGGTTCTCGTCGTTCCCCAGCATGCCCGACGCTTCCTGGCCGAGAGCGATGCGGCAAGCGCCGGTGAGCGTCGCGATGTCCACGATGGCGGCCGGCCTGTACCGGCAGGCATAAGCGAGGGCGTCGGAAAGGATCAGCCGGCCCTCGGCGTCGGTGTTCAGGATCTCGATGGTCTGGCCCGACATGGTGCGGAGCACGTCGCCGGGCTTATACGCCGATCCGCTCGGCATGTTCTCCGTCGCCGGTAGGATCGCAACGACGTTCAGCGGGAGCCTGAGCGCAGCAGCGTTCCGGACAGCGCCCAGGACCGCAGCGCCACCGCTCATGTCATCCTTCATGCGGTCCATGTTCTCCGACGGTTTGATGGAGATGCCCCCGGAGTCGAAGGTGATGGTTTTGCCGACCAGCGCTATCCACGGTTTCTTCCCGCCGCCGCGGTACTCGGCGATGATGAACTTCGGCGGCTGCGCGCTTCCCGACGCGACGCCGAGGAGCGCCCCCATGCCGAGCTTCTTCATCTCGGCCCGCCCCAGGACCGTGACCCTCAGGCGGTGGCTCCGCGCAAGACCTTTCGCGATGCCCGCGACAGCCGACGGCGTCATGTCCGCCGACGGAGTGTTCACCATATCACGGGCCACGGAAGCGGCCTCCGCGATGATCTGTCCGGTCTGGACGCCCCTCCGGAGGCCGGCGACCTTCGACGCCGCATCCGCCAAGATCGTACAGGACGCGATGTCCTTCCTTCCGTTCCCTTCTTCTTTCGTCTTGTAGGCCAGGAAACGGTAGAGGCCGAGCAGGACCCCTTCGGCGACGGCCTGGCCCAAGAGTTCCGGATCAAGGCCCATCCCCGCGACCGAGATGCTTAGATCGCGAGCTCCGGCGGTCCGCGCAGCAACGGCCGCTTTGCCTGCCGCGAGCCGGACCCGCTCTGTGGTCAGATCGCCGCGTTTTCCCATCCCGACCAGGACAAGCCTTTCCGGCGCTATCCGGCCCTCCGGATAGAGAACGAGAATGGCCCCTGCCTTTGGCACGAGATCGCCGCGCTTCATGATCCTCGCGAGAGATCCGCCCATCGCACGATCGATCCGCACCGCAGAAGCGCCGAGCTTCTCCGCCTCGAAGACCGGAAGCACTGCCGCTCCCGTCCGCACAGATTCACTCGTTCCGGCCATTACTGTTATTTTCATTGTTCGATCCGTTCCCTTGGACGTCGGGGCCCGAACAGGTCAATCCGTTCGGACCACCATCGGCTCGAGACCGTCGAGCATCAGCTTGCGGGCGATCCGTTCCGCCTTTTCCTGGCTTCCGTACGCGCCGACGCGGACCCGGAAGAACTTCCCCTCGTTGGATTCGAAGGGGACAATGACGACGGTCTCATATTTTCGCTGAAGGCGGTCCCGCAGTATTTTCGCATTCTCTTCTTCGGCGAATACGGCAGCCTGGACCGTAAAGATGCCCGCCATATCGACAGGCGTGGCCGCTTCGAACCGGACCGTAGCGGTCCCCTGCGACGCGAACCCGAGCTCCCGAGCGGCCCCGTAGGAGACATCGATCACTCGGCCTCGGACGAAGGGCCCGCGGTCATTGACCTTCACCGTGATGCTCCTGGAATTTTCCAGATTCGTGACGCGGAGGACCGTGCCGAACGGCAGGGTCCGGTGGGCGGCAGACATGCCGTACATATCGAAGATTTCGCCGCTCGCCGTCTTCCTGCCCTGGAGTTCCCCGCCGTACCAGGATGCGGTTCCTGTTTCCCGGTAGCTCGGTGCCTCCCTTGGTGCCTCCACAGGTACAGTTGTCGGGGGGACGGACAGCAGATGATCTCCGGCGCGCACCGGAGCCGATTGCGTAGCCCCGGTGGTAGCCCCGGTGCAGGACGCCGCGAGCAGGAGGTATGCCGCCATCAGCGGAACGAGGACCCGTGGCATGCGCTACCAGCTCTCCTAGGCCGAAGCAGGAGCCTCTCCGGCTGCCTTCTTTGCCCCTTTGCTGACCGTCTTGTAGGCCTTGGCAGCGCGAAGCTTCCGCTGTGCACGTTTCACTTTCTTCCGGGCCTTTCTTGCCGCGGGATCGGACTTCTTGCCCCCGGTCTTTTCCTTCGCAGCCGTTGCCTTTTCCTTCAGCCTCGTGATCTTCGTAGCAAGCTCTTCCTGGTTCACCTTTACCACCGCGTGTTCCTCCTCGAGTATTAAGTGTCAATCCGCAATGAGCCATGGCCCGGCAGCGCGGGCCGGACAATAATAAAACAAACACCGCGCCAAATCAAGGACTTTCGGCCGGTCCAGAAACATTTATCCATGAAGAGGTACAGGGGGAGCGTCTATCGGGGAAATGACACGCCATAGGCCCCGACGCCGGGGCCCAGGGCCAGGAGGATTACTTCTTTGCGGCCTTCATCAGCCGTTCGTATTTCTCGGCGCCAACGCATTCCTTGGCGAATGCGCACCACTCGACGCAGGATGTTCCGAGCGGCCTGGCGTTCACATAGCCGCACTTCTTGCACAAGGAATCCGGCTCGTCGGTCCAGATCTCCATCTTCTCGCCGCACTTCTGGCACCGGATTTCCTCGGGCTTTGGCGACCGTATCTCCGCGCTGCCGGGGCAGCCTTCACTGAATAATCCCATGATTCAATTATAACGCTCTATCACGGAAAGTCTATGATGCAAATCATAGAGGGGAAAACCCTCAATTTTCAAGCTTGAAAAATCCGCCCGTCTCTTACAGCTGCACCTCAACGGTCATGACTTTTTCGCCCAGCAGGAACCGTTTTCTTTCCACGGTCACGAGCATCTTGTCTCCCGGTTGTTTGAAGTAGAGTGCGAGCTTGACGTCCTTGAGAGCCGTTACCGGCGTCCCGTCCACTGCAATGACGGCATCACCCGAGCGGAGACCTGCCTTCCTGGCCGGGCTGTCGTTCACAAAATCCATGATCACGACCTTGCCGCCTGTCTCCCGGAACGTGGCCATCAGTTTCGGAGAGGTCATGCCGTCGAGCGGCTGCGGGAGCACCACGAAGTCCGCGGCTCCGGGGTCGATATCCCCGTCGTTCAGGATGACCGTGTACGGCAGCCCGTTCCGCCGGAACGCGCGCATCGGGATGCCGTTGCCATATATCAGATGGCCACCTCCGGCCACGACCACCAGCTGGCGGTCCGGGTTCTGCGAAAGATACCGGTCCGTGGACTCTGCCATGGTCTCGTCCCAGAGCACCTGGGCTTGCAGGAAGAAATCAAAGTTCTTCTGTTCCGGTTCGTGATGCAGCGCAAAGGCCTGACGGATCCGCTCGCGGTAGACCTCGTCGGAGAAATCCAATTCCGAAGGCAGCTCCTTTCGCTCCTCATCGCTCAGGCTGTCCATTCCGCCCTTCCCCACCTTGTCAACGATCTCGTTCCTGATGTTCAGGGCGATCACGGGCACCTTTTCCCTCCGGCAGAAGTCCAGGATGGGCTTGTAGAGATTGTAATCGAATCCCCATCGTTTGAAATATTCGGACCGGACCAGGAACTCCCGTTCGTCAATCTCGCCGGAGATGTACTTGTCCAGGACGCCCTGGAAGGGACGCTGGAACATCTCCATGCCCACCGCGATCTTCGGATTCCTGCGATGCAGCGCGCTGATGACCTGAGCTTCGATGTTATGGTTGCTGAAACGGTCATGATATTCTCCGACGTAGACGATCCTCTTGTCCGCTGCGGCATCGATCGCGCTGGAAAGCTGCTTGAGCAGCGCCATGTCCAGGACGACAGCCTCCTGACGGAGGTCCCAGATGATGCCCCGGTCGGCAGCGTCGATGCGCTTGGCGATATTCCTCCCTTTATCGAAGGCAAGGCTGCTGTATTTACCGTAATGATAGATCTTTTCGTAGGCAGCATCTGCCTCGGCAGTCGATGCTGCGTCAATGACGGCGACGACCTTTGCTCCGTTCCAGGGGTTCCTGCGGACGGTGATCGAGAACCCTCCTTCCTTCTTTATGCTGCCGCCGAAAAGTCGTTCAACCACGGGATTGTCCCCGCCCAGAATGACCGCTGTCGCATTCCTGACATCGGCATCCTTGACCGTGTCTGCTTCTTTTTCGACGCCTCCCCGTTTCACGAGATCGGAGATGATCACCCGGTAGCGGTCCCGGTCGGTTCTCGGCAGGACGATAAGGGTCTTTTCCTCTCCGGCCATGCGCGCGATCACCGGCGGCATCTCGTCAGCCGTGAGCAGCCTCGCCACGTCGTAGTCGCCGTCGAAGACAGCACGAAGCGGCTCTTTGTCCACGGCCAATGACATCCGCTTGCGGTCGGCATCGAGCTTCACCGTTTCCTGGCGGGAGCCGCCCCGGACAAAGGAAATATCGACGGGAAGCTCCACAGGCAGGGGGTAGTTCTTCCGAACGGCGTCAAAGGAGATCTCGAAGCTGTCCCCCTTCCGTCGTACGTCGGCGTTGTCGATCGAGATCTCCGGCAGCCCCTTTCCTTCGATCCATTGACGGAAGAAGCCCGAGAGGTCCCTGCGCGTCTCCCGGGAGAATGCCGCTTCGAAATCCGACCACGATGCGCGCTGGAAACGCTTCTGCCGGATGAACTCCCGGAGGGCCGCAAAGAACTTCTCGTCCCCCGAGGACTTCCGAAGCATGTGGAAGACCATGGCGGCCTTGCCGTAGCCAATCGCGCGCGAAGCGAGGTCTTCGCGGCTGCGGAAATCCCGAAGCGACATCTCGTTCTTTTCATGTACGTAGGCCTCGTAGTTCACGAGGAGCTGCTTTCGATATTCCCATCCCTTCCCCTTCTCTTCCTCATACCAGTGATCGGCCAGATAGGTCGTTACGCCTTCTGCCCAATTCCCCGAGCGGTCATCGGTGTAGACCGAGTTCCCGAACCACTGGTGCAGGATCTCGTGGCCCAGCGAGGTCTCGGGGATGAAGGGCAACCGTACCACGTCCTGGCCCAGGAGCGTGTAGGTCGGCAAGGAATAGCCCGTAGGGAGGAAGTTCTCGACGATCGAGAACCGTTTGTAGGGATAGGGTCCGAGCATCTTCTCGTAGAGCTCGAAATATCCCTTCGCGTGCTGGAGATAGGTCTTGACCAGTTCCCGGTCCTCCCGGAAGAAATAGGCGAAGATCTCGATGTTGCCGGCCCTCCCCCTGACGACCTCATATCGGTCCGTCGCGACCAGCGACAGCGATTCCACGGGATGACCGAACTCGAAGACGAACTCCACAAGGCCCTGCTTCGGCGACCGCCCGATGCTGTCCGCCTCGGCTACCGCCTCAAAACCGGCAGGCAGCAGGGCCGTCATGGTCCACGATGCGAGAAAGGCCGGATGGGGATACCAGAGCCCGGTCAGTGACACGCCGCGGCGATCGATGGCGCTTGAGACGACCCCGTAGTTACGATCGCCCTCGTTCTCTCCGCCCCGGAAGACGCCCTCGAAACGCACTATGATTTCACCGCTCTCATCCGGGACGACGACCAGCTCTCCGTTCCGTGGAAGAGCGCTGACGGCCCTCCCGTTGACGGTCACGCCCGACACGGCAAGCTGCCCGGTCTCGAACCGCACCTCTGCCTTTGCCATCGCAGGGACCGTTACGAAGCCGGCCACGCGGGATGTATCGATGTCGATGGTCACGCTGAGCCGGCAATGTGTCTTCGACGGCGCCATCGGCTCCTCCGCTGCGAAGATCGTCATCGGCAATACCAATACAAAGACAAAGATAAGCAGGAAGACTGATAGTCTCATGTGACCGGCCCCTTTCGCACCGCTAGAAAAATCAGGTGGGATACTACCAGAATTCCGAGCACTTAGCTATTATTATACCATGTCGTCCTTGCGCGGAGCCTCCGGCAGCACGTTGCTTTTTTTATTGCGAAAGGCAACAAATTATCTTGAATTTGGCAAGCGAGGCAACTATAATATGCCCCATTCTTAAAGAGGCTGAGCCAAGCTCTCGCCGCCCCGGCAGTGAGAGATGCACACAAAAGGGGGCCATGAATATGGCGGCAAAGAAGAAAATCAAGAAGAAGAATGCAGCGAAGAGATCGGCTTCAAGGAAGCCTGTCCGGAAAACCGCGCGTACGGCCGCAAAAAAGGGAGCCGTCAAGAAGACGGCCAGAAAGACAGCAAAGCGGACAACCAAGAAGGCTGCAAAGAAGACCGGTTCGTCGGCCTCGGCGGTCGTGCGCATGCCTGCTGCGGTCTCCAAGCGGAAAGACAAGCTCACGAAGATCCTCCTCAAGAAACGGGCTGAGGTCGTGCAGGGACTTGAGACGAGGATGGGCCAGAAGCTCACCCGCGAGACCGGCCAGAAGATCGACTCGGCGATGGACAGTGCAGATCAGTCGGCCCAGGATGTGGACCAGGGCATCGATTATTCAATCCTCGAGATGAAGTACGAGCAGTTCAAGGATATCGCCGACGCCTTCCGCAAGCTCCAGAGCGACAGCTACGGGCTCTGCGAGGAGTGCGGCAATGAGATCGACATCAAACGTCTCGAAGTGAACCCGCTTGCCAGGTACTGCATTGAATGCAAGACCCGCAAGGAGCAGATCGAGAAGATCCAGAAGGAAGAGACGAGGTTCAAGGAGTGAAGCCGCAGCGTTCGGAGCGGGTTTGAAACCCGGTCTGAATGGATGTTTTTCTTGACAACAAAACGGTAACTGAGTATCGTATCAACCTGCCGGTCGTCGGTATGTGGCGGTGTAGCTCAGCGGTAGAGCAGGGGAATCATAATCCCTGTGTCCGGGGTTCAAATCCCTGCACCGCCACCATTTTCTCCTCCCTCCCCCAGCGATCTCTCCCCGATCTCCGCTATAATGACGGTATAACGATAATGGCTGTGGGGAAACACTGATAACAGTGGGGTGAAGACCACCTTCTGAGCAGATCTCGCGGCTCTGTTCACCTGCATCAGATTTGCCTCCTGCTTCTCGCCACGAAAATATGTTCATCGCCAAGGTCAAGAGAACGATCAAGAAATACGGCATGCTCTCCCACGGCGACAGGGTTGTCGTCGCGGTCTCGGGTGGGCCGGACTCGGTCTGCCTCCTGAGCGTGCTCCGCACCCTTGTTCCCGAATATGACCTCCGTCTCCATATTGCGCACCTCGACCACATGTTCCGGGGACCCGGTTCGGCTGCCGACGCACGCTTCGTGAATCGCCTTGCCGCAAAGCTCGGCATCCCCGCCACGATTGAGGCCATCGACGTCCCGGCCTACTGCCGCGAGCGGGGCCTGTCTGCACAGGAAGGTGCCCGTGACGTGCGGTACCGGTTCCTCGACCGCGTTGCCGGTTCTGTCGCGGCGGGAAGGATCGCCGTTGGTCATACCGCCAACGACCAGGCCGAGACGATCCTCATGCGCCTCACCCGGGGCGCAGGCCCGGAAGCACTTGCCGGCATCCCCCCGCTGCGGGACAAGATCATCCGGCCCCTCCTGGGAGCGACGCGAGCGGAGATCCGCTCATGGCTGGAGGAGGAAGGTTTGGACTTCGTAAGCGACCCGACGAACGAACAGCCGGTCTACACCCGCAACTGGATCCGCCTGAACATCATTCCGGAGCTTGAGCGGCTCAATCCGCGCGCCGTCGAGGCTCTGGCAGCCGGGGCGGCGCTCCTGCACGATGAAGCCGCTGCATTGGACCAGATGCTCGATCCGGTCGGAAAGGACGTGCTGCGGCGCGAGCGGGAAGCGGTCCATATCGACCGTAGCAAGTTCCTCGCCCTCGTCCCTGCGGCCAGAAGGCGTGTGTTGCGGGCTGCCGTCGTGATGTGGAGCGCTGACATCCCCGGTCTTTCGCGAATCCAGACCGACGAGGCCATCGATTTCATGGATGGGGCGCAGACGGGACGGGTCATGGCACTGCATGGCGGTCTTATCCTGGAACGATCGTACGCGGACTTCGTACTGAGGCCTCAACGGGCCCAGCGGACCTTCTGTATCCCCGTGACGGTGCCGGGCACGACCGCGGTCGTTGAACGGTCGCTCACAGTACATGCCGAGGTGATCGACGGCCCCGCGGCCCCGCAAGAGAGTGGAAATTACCTGTGGCAGGCCCAATTTGATTATGCTAAGATAGCCCTGCCTTTGTCTCTGAGAAGCCGCCGCGAGGGGGACAGATTCTGTCCCGCAGGCATGGGCGGAAGGAGCAAGAAGCTCCAGGACTTTTTTGTCGATGAAAAGGTCTTCCGGTCCAAGCGGGAAGAAATCCCCATCCTCGCAACCGACAGGGATGTGCTGTGGGTGGTGGGCATGAGGATCGACGAGCGCTTCCGTCCCGGGCCGAAAACGGAGAAAAGGCTGGTCGTGACCGTGCGACCACTGGATATGCACTGCCAGCCCTGACAGGTTCGACCGATGAACGGCCACCCGGCTCACGATTTGCGTTCCACAAGTTCCGCTCAGGAGGTTCCCGCATGGTAGGGATCGATTTCGGCAGACCTCTATTCACCCGCGAAGAGATCCAACGCAAGATCCAGGAGCTGGGAAACCGCATTTCAGCGGACTACGCGGAAAAGGACCTCCTCGTCGTGGGAGTCCTGAAGGGAGCGCTCTTCTTCGTTTCCGACCTGCTCCGTGCCCTTCGCATCTCGGTGCGGATGGACTTCATCCACTGTACCAGTTCCTCCAAGAGCCCGGACGGCAAACCCGTGCACATCCTGGCCGATATGCAGGAGAACGTAGAGGGCAAGAATGTCCTGCTCGTCGAGGACATTATGGACTCCGGCGTAACCATCGATTATCTGAAGAAGCGGCTGCTCGCCCAGAAGCCGGCGTCGCTCAAGGTTTGCGTGCTCCTCGACAAGCCCGATCGCCGGAAGGTCGCCATCGAGGCGGATTATGCAGGGTTCCGCATCCCCAACAAATATGTCGTCGGATACGGTCTCGACTACGAGGACCGCTATCGGAACCTTCCCTACATCGCCGTTCTGCCCCATGAGGAACGCAGGGCATAGCGCGCCGCCACAAACACAAAGCTGTTGTCAGCCCTGCCTGAGTGTGTTAAGATAAAAAACTGCCAATGTAGGTCAGGTCCTGCACCGTGCCGCCATGCGGCCGGTTGGAATTTGTCGCTTCAGGAGGTCCTTTTGTGAATGCTGTCTACAAAAACATCGCACTGATCCTGCTGTTCGTCGTGGTATCGGTGCTGGTCTTCAATCTCTTCAACCCCATCGGTCCTACGGCCATCCAGATCCCCTTCAGCGATTTCCTGGACAAGGTGGAGAAGGGCGAAGTGAGCGACGTAACCATCAAGGGTCTCGATGTGCGGGGCACCTATACCACCGGCAAGCCCTTTACCACGAACCTGCCGCCGCAGTACACGGACCTGGTCAAGGACCTCAAGGGGAAGAACGTCAAGATCAATGTGGAACCGGTGAAGGAATCTGCCTGGTACAATTTCCTGGTTGTCTGGGCCCCCCTTATCCTGATGGTCTTCTGGTTCCTCTTCATCGTCCGGAACATGCAAATGGGCGGCAACAAGGCCATGTCCTTCGGCAAGAGCCGGGCGAGGCTCCTGAACGAAAGCAGCAAGAAGGTCACCTTCAATGAGGTCGCCGGGATGGACGAGGCCAAAGTGGAGGTTCAGGAGATCATCGAGATCCTGAAGGACCCGCAGAAGTTCCAGAAACTTGGCGGCAAGATCCCCAAGGGGGTGCTGCTCGTCGGTCCCCCGGGAACCGGTAAGACGCTCCTTGCCCGCGCCATTGCAGGCGAAGCCGGCGTTCCCTTCTTCTCCATCAGCGGCTCCGACTTCGTGGAAATGTTCGTGGGAGTGGGAGCTTCCCGCGTCCGCGACCTCTTCGAACAGGGCAAGAAGAACGCCCCCTGCATCATCTTCATCGATGAGATCGACGCTGTCGGCCGCCACCGCGGAGCAGGTCTCGGCGGCGGGCATGACGAGCGCGAGCAGACGCTGAACCAGCTTCTCGTGGAGATGGACGGGTTCGAATCAAATGACGGTGTCATCCTCATCGCGGCGACCAACCGACCCGACGTGCTCGACCCGGCGCTCCTCCGACCAGGCCGCTTCGACCGGCAGGTCGTCATCCCCCGGCCGGACCTGAATGGAAGGCTCGGTGTGCTCAAGGTGCACATCAAGAAGATCAAGCTTGCGCCGAACGTGGACCTCGAAGCCATCGCCCGAGGCACTCCCGGAATGTCGGGCGCCGAGCTCGCCAACCTGGTCAACGAGGCTGCGCTCCTCGCAGGACGGGCCGGAAAATCTCAGGTCGAGAATGACGACTTCGATCGGGCCAAGGACAAGATTCTCATGGGCCTCGAACGCAGGACCATGATCATCAGTGATGAGGAAAAGAAGAACACCGCCTACCATGAGGCCGGCCATACGATCGTCGCAAAGCTGATCCCGGGGACCGATCCCGTCCACAAGGTCTCTATCATCCCGCGCGGCATGGCGCTGGGCGTCACGCTCCAGCTTCCGACGACGGACCGGTACTCCTACGACCGGGAGCATCTCCTGAACAATATCGCGATTCTCCTGGGAGGACGCGCGGCCGAAGAGATCGCATTGAGCCACATGACCACCGGCGCGGGCAACGACCTTGAGCGTGCCACCATGCTGGCACGGAAGATGGTGACTGAATGGGGGATGAGCGATAAGCTCGGTCCCCTCACCTACGGGAAGAAGGAAGAGCAGATATTCCTGGGCAGGGAGATCGCCCAGCACCGGGACTACAGCGAGCATATCGCCGTCGAGATCGACAACGAGGTCAAGCGCATCGTCATGGATAACTACGTCCGCGCGAAAAAGCTCATCACAGACCGTGTCGAAACGCTTCACGCCCTGACCAAGGCGCTGCTCGAAAAGGAGACCCTCGACGGTCCCGAGATCGATGCGATCCTGACCAACGGCCAGCCTTCGGCGGCGTGAGGCGGTCCATGACGCCTGCCCTCAGGATACATCGCGACCGGGTTCTGACGGTCACCCTGAGCGGCCTCTCTGCGGGCGACGCAGCACTTCTCCAGAAGATCATCCTCACGTCAGATCGTCCGGAACGTCCGGCCTCGGAGCTCTCCGGGCCCGGCGTCCTTTCCATTCACGGTTCGATCGAGCAACTCCGTCACTGTCTCCGCCGCCTTTCGGAACAGCGGCAGCTCCCCGCCGCCGTCCGCACCCTTTTCACATCCCGCCTTGACAACTATCTTCGCTCGGACTATAAGATATCCCTGAACGGGACCACCCTCGAGCTCGGCTCACGGACCCATGTCATGGGGGTCCTGAACGTCACCCCGGACTCTTTTTCCGACGGGGGCGAGTTCGCTGCTCCTGAACGTGCCGTGGCCCATG
>JBAIYC010000331.1:0-4716 GCA_037916085.1 Nitrospirota bacterium
TTCAGATACGTCAGCAGCTGGGCGTCATGAATGGGCAGAAGCTTTTCAACCGTCTTGTTCTCGATGATCACCGACCCGCCACTACCATATCTATCCGATAACCGGCGTCGATCGTGATCGGCCCATAGGTAATAGGCAGAATCACCTCGCATGCCACCTCTGTTCCGTCCTTCTTCAGTTCATATTCCATGCACTTCTGATAGGCTGATTCCAACAGGCCGGGGCCCAATGCAGTATGCACCTTGAAGGCAGACGCAACGATCCTTGTCGCAATCAGCTCGATATCCACGTAAAGCCCCTCTTTTATCTTCCCTCGCGTCCCTCGCGCCTTTGCGGTTACGATCTCGAAAAGATCCTCGTCAGGTTCCCCAGCCATCCCCGCTTTGTTTCCGCCGCCACCCGCGGGGCGCGCACCGGCACCGGCCGGTTTTCTATGATGGCGAGCGGCGCGCCGTATACCAGGTCCCGCGCCCGTTCCTCGCCGACAAGAGCGGCTGCCGCCTTCACGGCCTCGGAGAGGACCGGCGGCCGTTCGTCGACAGAGTGTCCGTCGCTCGCCAGGACATGTGCAAGGTCGTTCTTGAGGAGATGGATAGAGCAGGCTCGCACATCGCTCCCAAAGGAGCCCAGCAGGCTCATGGCGGTGATCTGCACGAGCGCTCCTATCCGCACGGCCCGCTCGACGGCCTCGGGATGCCTGATGAACCACTCGTTCCGCTCCGGGTGGGTGATGACCGGGACGACCCCGGCGGCAAGCAGCGACCGGAGAAAGGCTTCCCAGGCAGGCGGCACGAAGGTGTGCGGGAACTCGAGCAGGAGGTAACGGCTGTTGTTCACGGACAGGAAGGACCGGATCCCCGGGTGGGAGGGAAGCTCAGGAGAGGCGAAGACGTCTGCGCCCTGAAGCACCTTGAGCGGGATCTTCTCGGCCCGGAGGGCTGACAGGAGCTCATCGATCCGTCCCCGGACCGTCTCAGTGGCCCAGCCCTGCCGGCCGGGCGTGTAGTGCGGCGTCGCCACGACCGTGGAGGTCCCGTCCGCCGCCGCAAGGCGGCACATCTCGATGGACTCCCCGAGCGAGCGCGGGCCGTCGTCGATGCCGTGCAGGATGTGGCAGTGGATGTCGATCAATGCTCCGTCCGATAGAGAAGAAAGGCACGTGCGGCCGCCTGCGCGGTGATCGGCGAGCCGTGCGGGCCCGTATCAGGCAGTTTCCTTCTTTTCTGCTTCCCGGTGCCCATACCCGTATCCATACCCGTATCCATAGCCGGCGTAGGAGTAATAGTACGATCCGTAGCCGCTCTTGGGGACCTTCACGTAGTTGAGGACCACGCCGACGATGTTCGAGTTGCTCTGGCTCAGGGACTGGCAGGTCCGGAGCACCGCTTCGCGGCTGGTCGCGCCGCCCTTCACGATCACGAGCACGCCGTCGGCCATCCCGGACAGGATGAGCGGGTCCGAGACAGGAAGGACCGGAGGAGCGTCGATGACGACAACGTCGAAGTCCTTCTTCAGCGTCGCGAAGGCCTCGCGGGTGCGCTCCGATGACAGCACCTCCGCCGGGTTCGGGAAGATCGGCCCCGCGGAGAGCACGCTCAGGTTCGGCCTGCCGTCGGCCCGGCGGATGGCGGCGGACAGCTCCGTCTGTCCCAGCACGACTGACCCCAGGCCGGCGGCATTGCCGAGGCCGAACCGCTTGTGCACGCTCGGCCGCCGCAGGTCCGCGTCGACGAGCAGGACCTTCTCGCCCATGTTCGCGAGCATCACGGCGAGGTTCGCGGCCGTGGTGGTCTTGCCCTCGCCCGGGACGGCGCTCGTGACGAGGATGGCCTTGAGCGGCCGCTGGGACGCGGCGAACTTGAGGCCCATGCGGATGGCGCGGTATGCCTCGCTCACGGGCGACTGCAGGTCGCTCAGCACGTTCGGGTCCGGCACCGCGGGTACCAGGCCGAGGAACTGCTGCCGGATGTGCTGCTCCACGTCGGCCTGGCCTTTCACGCTGTCGTCGAGGTAGTCGGCGAAAACGGCCAGGAAGACTCCGCCCAGGAGGCCGATCACGACGGCGAGCAGAATGTTCCGGGAGCGGTTCGGGCTTATCTGGGAGCCTGCGATGGCGTGGTCGACGACCTGGATGTTCGAGAACGTCACGCCCGAGAGCAGCGTCGCCTCTTGCAGCTTCTTAAGCAGCATCTCATAGAACCGACGGTTGTTCTCCGCCTCCTCGGACACCACCTTGAGGTCGATCATCTCGCGGCTCGCGCCGAGGACCGAGCCCTTCTGCTCCTCGATGCTCCGTTCGAGGAACTTCTCGCGGTTGAGAGCGATCTCGTACTCGGTCTTGGCCGAGTTCAGCATCTTCCGCGCCTCGCTCACGATGTTCTTCCGGACCACGTCGAGTTCCGCATTGGTCTTGACGGTCTGGGGGTGCTTTGGCCCGAACTTCCCGCTCTGTTCGGAAAGCTGGCGCTTCAGCCGGAGCTCGTCGTTCCGAAGGCCCTGGATCACGGCGTTGTTCATGACGTCCGGCACCGTGGTGAGCAGTTCGGGCTTGTCCACGACGTTCCGGATCTGCTGGTACTTGATCTCCGCATTCTGCCGGTCGGCCTGGGCCTTCACCTGCTCAGTCACCAGCCCCTGCAGCTTCTGCGTCAGGATGCTCTCCTTCGCCTCCTGGGAGATGATGCCCTTTTGCTCCTTGTAGCGCTGGAGCACTTTTTCCGAATCCTCCACCTTCCCCTTCAGTTCGGCGAGACGGCCGGTCAGCCACTCCACAGAATTGCGGTAGGGCTTGAGGCGCAGGTCCAGGCTGTACTCGATGAAGGTCTCGGCGATGTCGTTCGCCAGGGCTGCGGATACGCCGGGATCGTTCGCAGAGAAGTGTATCTCCATGATGCTGCTGCTCTGGCCAAGGTCAACCTTCATCCGGCCGAGCAGATAGCCCGTGAGCCAAGGGTCCGCTTCGGTCTTCTCGAGCTTCGCCGCTGCCGGATCCGCCGCGCGCTTGCGGGACACCACGCTCGACGCGAAGGAAAGGACGGACGGAATGATCCCCCGGGAGGCCTTGCGCTTTTCTTCCATGAAATAGGGGTTCGTGTCGAGGGAGTACTTCCGGATGACCCGGTCGATGAAGGTGCGGCTGAAGATGATCTTTTTCTGCGTGTTGAAATACTCTTCCGGGTCCGCGACCTGGATCTGGGGCGACCCTTCGGCGAAGGAGATCGTGGTGTTGTTCTCCTGGTTCACCAGAAGCTTCGCCGTGCTCTGGTACACCGGCGTGGCGGCGAAGGAATAGACGGTCACGACTCCTACGACAATGGTGAAGAAGGCGATCACGATGTGGCTCTTGTTCCTGATGATGCGCCAGTAGTCCAGCAGGTGTACGTCGTTCTCACGCTTTTGCATCGAGACCTCGCAATTAAAAGAAGCTGACAAGCTGGCAAGCTTGTTCGCCTGTTAACTTGTTCGTCTCTTCGCTCTTCCTAGCAGGCTGTTGAAAAAGGCTTCACGTTCTGTCATTGCGAGGAGCATCAGCGACGAAGCAATCTCGTAGCTGCTTAAAATTCATAACTACGAGTTTGCTTCGCTTCGCTCGCAAAGACCCCAAAACACGTTTTTCAACACCCTGCTAGAAAAAACTCTCCGGCACGGTGACGATGTCATCGGGCTGGAGCAGGTCGTCCATCTTCGCATTGATGACCACCTCGCCCTTGGCGGTCTTGCGGATGACCTTCGTCCGGCCCTCCGAGGCCTTGTTCGTGAAACCCCCTGCGATAGTGATCGCCTTCAGCACCGTGAGGCCGCGCGTCAGCTTGTAGGCCCCCGGGTTCCTCACCTCGCCGTTCACATAGACCGTCTTCTTGAACTCGAGGACGAAGACCGAGACGTGGGGCTTCACGAGGTATCCGTCGGCAAGCAGTTCGGTGATCTTCTTCTCCACATCCGTCACCGTCATGTCGTTGACGCCCACTTCGCCGATGAGCGGAAAGGTGATCCTGCCGTCGTTGACCCGGCACTCGCTCGTGAGGTCCGGGTTGTCGTAGACCGTGATGCGCAGAAGGTCGCCTTCGCCGATGACATACTCCTGCTCGGCATGCGACGGCGACACCATGCCGACCAGCAGGGCAGACAGGAAAAGGCAGGCCCAGAAAACCTTATTCATCAAGATCTCCTCACGGCACAGTAGATGCCTGGAATGGACCCTTCGGGACCGCCGTCGTTCCGGTTTCATGATCTTGCATCAGGGCTTCCCGGGAGGGGCTGCAAGGAACGCGGGGGCGACTGCGGGACGGGGCCGTTCCGCACGATCGAAAACGCTGCTGCACGATCACATCCACATCCGTTCGTATTTCGAAGATCCGGGCGCGCCCGCGATCGAAGGACAACCGGAGGGCGTCCCTATCGGAACGCTTGGGGACTGACAGGAAGGGGTTTCGACGACGCATGGCCCCATTGTACAACCTTTGCCGCCGGTGCGCACCATGATTCGATAACGGCCCTTTCCGTCGCGGTGCGAGGGGCCTACACTATCTTCAGAACACCACGCTTGCACCTATCGTGGTGCGATGCTCGGTGTACTCGGCGGTCGCCAGGTTCGAATCGCGCTTTTGCTGCCGGTAATCGGCGTTCACGTTGAACCAATCCTTGATCCAGTATTTGAGCCCCGCGCCGAGGATCGTCGTCGTGTCCTTCCGTCCGTCTGAGAACTTGTCGGTGCCG
>JBAIYC010000332.1:0-2373 GCA_037916085.1 Nitrospirota bacterium
TCGAACATTGTGGTCCGGATTGGCCGCGGCGTGCTCTAGGATCTTAAAAAGGATTTCCGCCCCGTCTTTCTTGCCGAGGGATATTGCCACCTCTTCAGCGGTAAAGGACCTGTGGGGGTTCTTCTTGAGGAGCTTCAGAGCGTTGCGCTGGAGCTGGATGACAGCCCCGGCCATTTTCTTGCCGGCTTCGACGCCGGGTTGATGGTATGCGTTGATGTTGACAAGGGATGCGTAGAAACCAACTGCGCGTTCGTAGAGCGCAATGAGTGCTCCAAGAGAGCGGGCGTCGACCTGCGCGATGGTAATGGTCATGGATTCGCGCATGCTCTCGGAGAGCGCGTCTCGGGTGCCGTAGAAGAATGAGGTGAGATAGTCTCCGCTTGTTGTGCCATCATCTACCAAGGGGGATCGGCCTTTGCGATCCCTGAGCACCTGGATGAATGTTACAAAGAAGTTGTTCACGCCGTCCCGGAGTTGCTGAACATAGGCATGCTGGTCCGTGGTCCCCTTGTTGCCGTATACGGCGATGCCTTGGTTCACGATGTTGCCGTTCAGGTCTTTTTCCTTTCCGAGCGACTCCATGATAAGCTGCTGAAGGTATCGCGAGAAGAGCTGGAGGCGGTCCTTGTAGGGAAGGATGATCATGTCTTTCTGCCCTTTTCCTCCAGTTGCGTGATGCCACATGAGAGCCAGAAGCGCAGCGGGATTGGCATGCGTGTTCTCGCTTCTGGTGATGCTGTCGCAGGCCCTGGCACCTTGGAGAAAGGAGACGATATCGATGCCCTGAAGTGCCATGGGGAGCAATCCGACAGCGGATGTTATTGATGTTCTCCCACCCACCCATTCCCACATGGGAAATACCGCTAGCCAACCATCGGAAGTGGCCTGATTATGAAGTGCGCTTCCCACTCCGGTTATGGCTACGGCATGTTTAGAAAAATCAAGGTGTGCCTTCTTATACGCTTGGACGACCTCAAGCATGCCGTTCCGTGTCTCGATCGTTCCGCCACTCTTGGATATCACGAGGACGAGAGTTGAAGCAAGGTCGGGTCCTATGCCCGACAGGACGCGGTCGAACCCGTCGGGGTCCGTGTTGTCGAGGAACTGGATCTGCATCCTGTCACGGGATGATGCGAGCGCATCGGAGACGAACTGTGGTCCGAGAGCGGAGCCACCGATGCCGATAGAGAGCACGCGGGTGAAGCGTTTGCTCTTCTGCGGTCGTATTTTGGATGAGTGTGTTGCGGCCACAAATCTCCTGATGGAGCGAAAAGCATTAGCGATCTCGACCGAGATCTCGGCGGAGGGAGACAGCTCGGGCGAGCGAAGCCAGTAGTGTCCCACCGTGCGGTTCTCGTCCGGGTTGGCAACGCCGCCCGCTTCAAGTGCCTTCATGTCCTGATAGGCCTTTTGGATGGGCCCTTCCATGCGAGCAAGAAACTCGTCCGAAAAACCCATGCAACTGATGTCAAGGGTGAGGCCAAGGGAAGGACAGGCGCAGAGATATTTCCTGTACCGCTCCCAACGCTCCTGATAGCTCATACGGTGTCTCCTAAAGAGGGAAAAGAGTGAAGATATTCTATCATAAAGAAGGTCTCTTCTGCCGAAGGAACTGAAAAAGGCTTTTTGGGCCTTCTTTCTTTTATGGTAATATGGGCCATGCAACAAGGCGATACAATATGCGCGGTGTCGACGCCGGCCGGGGAAGGCGGCATCGGCATCATCCGTGTGAGCGGGGCAAGCGCCGTGGATATCGCCGGGAAGATCGTGCGGACCAAGCGCGGAAGAGCGCTTACCGAGGCGCCGTCCCACGCGATGCAGTACGGATGGGTCGTGGAGCCGGCATCGGAAGAGAAGGTAGACGAGGCGCTGGTCTGCGTCATGCGGGGACCGGCGACCTATACGAGAGAGGATGTGGTCGAGATCAATTGTCACGGCGGGATGCAGCCGCTTGGGAGGACCCTACGGCTCCTTATGGCCGAAGGAGCGCGGATGGCCGAGCCGGGTGAGTTCACAAGGCGGGCTTTCCTGAATGGGCGGATCGATCTTGCACAGGCGGAAGCCGTGATGGAGGTCATTAGAGCAAAGACCGAGGTAAGTCGTCGGGCCGCGATGGAGCAGCTGGGGGGAGGGTTGTCGCGGGACGTGATGATGCTGCGGGAACGGCTGATTGGAATAGTCGCCAGCGTGGAGGCCGGCGTTGACTTCCCCGAAGAGGAAATTGAAACGCCTTGGGGTGAGACGTTAGAAATGAGCACCAGCGCGGTACTGCGGGATATCGAGGTGCTGCTCTCCGGAGGCTTCTATGGAAAGGTCCTTCGGGAGGGCTTTGCGGCGGCCATCGCCGGCAAGCCGAATGTGGGGAAATCATCC
>JBAIYC010000333.1:0-12524 GCA_037916085.1 Nitrospirota bacterium
GGCGCCAAGACACCGAACATCCAGAACCTGGCCGTCGGCGGCGTGGCGAACCCGATCAATCCCGACAACCAGTCCGCGCTCAACATGGAGCGGCTGTACTACATCAAGACGCTCATCGACGAGGTCCAGGGATTCGTGCGGAACGCCATGCTGGTGGATGTCGCTGCCGTGGCTGCCTTGTACGCCGACTGGACCGGGCACGGAAAGGGTGTGACCAACTATCTCTCGGCCCCGGACATGCCCATGGACACGAAGGGAACGACCTTCGCGCTGCCGGGCGGCTACATAGAAGGCGGCGATCTGGGATCGTTCAAGCCCATCAAGAGCTTCAATGACGATTTCTTCAAGAACGGCGTCAAGGAGAGCGTCAAACACTCCTGGTACAAGGGCGACTGGAACAAACATCCCTGGGAGGAGTCCACGGACCCGAACTATACCGACATGCAATACGACGGCAAGTACTCGTGGGTCAAGGCACCTACTTTCTACGGCAAGCCGGCCCAGGTCGGACCGCTGGCGAATGTGCTATGCATGTATGCCGCCGGCCACGCAGGCACCAAGAAATATGTCACCGATATGCTGAACACCATAAGCGCTGTGGCCAAGACTAAGGTGGGACCGTCTGCGCTGCATTCCACCATCGGCCGCATCGGTGCCCGGGCGGTGCGCTGTGCAGTTCTGTTAGATGAGTGCACGAACCAGTGGAACGCGCTGGTGGCCAATATCGGCAAGGGCGATGTAAAGACCTTCAATGCGCCGAACTTCCCGAGCGGCGAGATACGGGGCGTCGGTTTCCATGAAGCGCCGCGAGGCATCCTGTCGCACTGGTCCGTCATCGACGGCGGGAAGATGAAGAACTACCAGTGCGTCGTACCTTCCACCTGGAACGCGGCTCCGAGAAACGGGAGCGATCAGCCCGGGCCGTATGAAGCGTCGCTTGTGGGAACGCCGCTGGCAGACCCGCAAAAGCCTCTAGAGGTCCTCAGGACGGTCCATTCCTTCGATCCTTGCCTTGCCTGCGCCATTCACATGGTCGACGCCAAAGGCGGAGAGATCGTCAAGGTGAAGGCCCTTTAGCAGCCGATGATGCAGTGATCAGAAGCCCTCGTGCCCCCTTCTTCCGGAGGCGGAGGGCTTTTTTTTTCAGGAGGACGGCAGTCCGATGCAGGAACCGACCATTTCGATCCTCGGCTTGGGCAATATCCTGATGTCCGACGAGGGTGTGGGCGTTCATACGGTGAAAGAGTTCGAGAAGCGCTATGAGGTCCCCGAGTTCGTCGAGATCATCGACGGCGGCGCTGCAGGCCTTGACCTGATCCCGTTCATCGAGGGCAGGGAAAAGGTCCTGATGATCGATGCCGTGAACTTCGACCGGGAGCCGGGCTATATCGATACGATCGAGAACGATGCCATCCCGGTACGGCTGTCGACGAAGGCCTCGATGCACCATCTGGGACTTATGGACGTGCTGTCCATCGTCAAGCTGTCCGGGAACTACCCGAAGGACCTGTGCATCATCGGTATTCAGCCCAAGAGCCTTGAGCTCGGTCTTGACATGACCCCGGAGATATGGGATAAAAAAGAAGCGCTGGCCAAGCGTGTTGCCGATAAACTGCGCGAATGGAACATACCATGTGCCTTGCGGTCCCCTCAAAGATAATCTCCATCGATAATGAGACGGCAATGATCGATGTCTATGGTGCCCGGAAGGAAGTGAGTATCATGCTGCTTCCGGAAGAGCCGCGGATCGGCGATTTTGTGCTGGTCCATGCGGGCTTTGCCATCCAGATGATCAAGGCCGAGGCCTTCCAGACAGGTGAGATCATGCATGAATCTTCTATCGCCCATAGCATTCTCGAGATAGTGGAGGAGCAATGCGCGGAAAAGAACTGTACCGTCGTCGACGCGGTGACCGTCCGGCTCGGCAGGGCCACGGGGGTCATGCCAGAGTCCCTCCAGTTCGCTTTTGACGCACTGAAGGAACCGACTGCGGCTAAGAACGCGAAGATGACCGTCGATATCGTACCCGTGGGCGGTCACTGCAATGCCTGCGGCAGGGAGTTTGACGTCCCGGATGTGCAGTATATCTTTGCCTGCCCGCATTGCGGGTCAAACGCTTTCGAGATCACCCGGGGGCGGGAGATGGAGATAAGCGACATGGAGATGCACTGATCGAGCTTCAAGGGTGATGGACGCTGATTGACGCCCGGTCTCTCGCAGGGGTCGGGAGAACGCGGAGAAAGGCTGAATTCGGTCTGAAAGCATGAAAGTAAAAGTCGTATCACGGATTCTGGAAGCAAATGACCGCATCGCCGAAGAGAACCGGAGGCGGTTCAAGAAAGCGGGCGTGTTCGTCGCGAATCTGATGGGTGCGCCTGGAGCAGGAAAGACAACGCTCCTGGAGCAGACCATCAGGATGCTCACACCGGGCGTCCGGATCGGAGTGATCGAGGGGGACATTGTCGGCAGCGACGATGCGGAGCGGATCGGCGCGCTTGGCGTGCCCGTTGTGCAGATCAACACCGGCGGAGCCTGCCACCTCGATGCGAACATGATCAGCGAGGTTCTGGATGAACTTCCGCTCGATGAACTCGAGATGGTGATCATCGAGAACGTTGGGAACCTGGTCTGCCCCGCAGAGTTCAAGGTAGGCGAGGACGTCAAGATGATGGTTCTGTCCGTGGCGGAAGGCCATGATAAACCCCTGAAGTACCCGCTGATGTTCCAGGAATCATCGGCACTGGTCCTGAACAAGGTGGACCTCCTTCCCTATACGAATGCCGATCTGGGGAAAATGAAGCAGGACTCTCTGGCGCTCAATCCGAAACTGACGGTCTTTGAGGTGTCCTGCAGGACCGGAGCAGGAATCGAGGCGTGGGCTCAATGGCTGAGCGGGCTCAGATCGCAGTAAAGGGCGTCGTTCAGGGAGTCGGTTTCCGGCCATATATCTATGCGCTTGCAACGAGCCTCGGCCTGACCGGATTCGTCACGAATACCGCCGACGGCGTCATCATCGAGGCCGAAGGGGAGAAGCTGTCGGCATTCTTGGATCGGCTGCGTTCTGAGGCTCCTCCTCTATCCCGCATTACGCAGATCATCGTTGCAAAGCTCCCGTTTCAGGGCTACCGCGACTTCACCATACGCCCGAGCAGAGATTCTTCGCGGGATTTCACGCTTGTTTCACCCGATGCATCGACCTGTCCTGACTGCCTCCGCGAGCTCCTCGATCCGGGTGATCGACGGTATCGCTATCCCTTCATCAACTGCACGAACTGCGGGCCGCGGTATTCCATCACCAGGCAAGTCCCGTACGACCGGCCGAACACCACCATGGCGCCATTTGCGATGTGTGCCGACTGTGAACGGGAGTACCACGACCCGAGGGACCGTCGCTTTCATGCCCAGCCCAACGCATGCCCGGAGTGCGGACCCCGAGTCACGTTCAGGATTTCATCTTCTGCGTTCGGGGTGCTAGAAAGCGACCCCGTTCTTGCGGCCATCGAGGTTCTGCGGCAGGGCGGTATCGTGGCCGTCAAGGGCCTTGGCGGTTTCCATATTGCCTGCGACGCGACCGCTGATACGACAGTGCGCCTTCTCAGGGAACGGAAGAGGAAGAGCAACAAGCCCTTTGCGATCATGTGTCCCGATATGGCGACGATACGTCAGTTCGTCCATGCCGGGAGGGAAGAAGAGGCGCTGCTCACCTCGGTCGAACGGCCGGTCGTCCTCCTGCGGAAACGAAGGGGAGATAGCCTCTCCGCCCATCTGTCCGAGGTAGTATCTCCCCAGAACCAGTATGTGGGCTGCATGCTGCCTTATACGCCGCTACATCACCTGCTTTTTCACGGGGAAGGACCGGACAGCGCACGATGTTCAGCGCTTGTCATGACCAGCGGCAATCTTTCTGAAGAGCCCATCGTGCGTGACAACGAGGAAGCGGTTGCGAAGCTCTCGGGGATCGTTGACGCATTCCTGTTCCACGACCGGGACATCTTTATGCGAGTTGACGATTCGGTCATGCGGGTGACGGACGACACTGGGGAGGACAGCAACCGGGCCGGGGGAAAGGAAACTCCTTCGTCAGCATCTGGCGTCGCTCGTCGTTCGTCGCGGATGTTCATCCGGCGGTCACGCGGATTCGCGCCGGACCCCGTCCAGCTGGACTCCGAAGGCCCGGAGGTCCTGGGGTGCGGGGCGGACCTCAAGAACACGTTTACCCTGACGAAAGGCGCCTTTGCGATACCCAGCCAGCACATCGGCGATATGGAGAACTACGAGACGCTCAGGTTCTACGAGGAATGTCTCGCAAACCTGAAGCAGGTCTACCGGGCGGAACCGACGGCGGTTGTCCACGACCTCCATCCGGGATATCTCTCGACGCGGTGGGCGCAGGAAAACGGATCCCGAGATGGGCTCGCGTGCTACGCCCTGCAACACCATTATGCGCATATCGGCTCGGTGATGGCTGAGCACGGGCTCAGAGAAGCGGTCCTTGGAATAGCCTTCGATGGGACCGGTTATGGCACGGATGGCAACCTCTGGGGCGGCGAGTTCCTTGTGGCCGGTATCGAGGGATTCGAACGCCTCGGGCAGTTTGCCTATCTTCCTCTCCCGGGGGGCGAGGCCGCGATCCGTGAGCCCTGGAGGACTGCCGTCAGTGCCGTTCGCCGAGCGGAGCCGGAGCTTGTGTACGAGCGTCTGCACGACATCGGTTTTCCTGACAGATATGGCCGACAGGATGTGGATCAGGTGCTGCGTATATCCGCTTCCCGGGATCTCTCGCCCTCGTCATCCGGAGTCGGGAGACTTTTCGACGCGGTCTCGGCTTTGATCGGCGTTTGCGACCGGAACACCTTCGAAGGCGAAGCAGCCATGGCCCTTGAATCCCTTGTCCGGGACGGTATCGAGAACGATTATCCCGTTGTCCTGGGCGGGGCGGACGGGTATATTGAAGTGGATGTTTCGCCCATGGTCCGGGCAATCATCGGAGAACTGGTGCGCGGCGGGGATCGTTCAGTCATTGCTACCAAGTTCCACAACACTATCGCGAATACGGTTGTCAGCGTGGCAACGGCGATCCGTCGGTCACGTGGGATCACGAAGGTCGCCCTGAGCGGCGGAACCTTCCAGAACCTTTTCCTCTTGCAGAGGACCTCAGCCCTGCTGTCTGCGCAGGGAATGGACGTCTATCGGAATGTGCAGATGCCGCCCAACGACGCCTGTATATCGCTGGGCCAGGCGTATCTGGTTCGGGAGCGTCTGAAGAAGGGTATGGTGGCATGAAGAATGTGACCGAGGAGATCAGGCAGCTCACCGGCAGGATCGGAAGGCCCGTGAAGCTCATGGAAGTGTGCGGCACACACACGGTGGAGATCTTTCGCCATGGCGTGCGCGCCGTCATCCCTCCCTCCATAACGCTTCTGAGCGGTCCGGGATGCCCGGTCTGTGTCACCTCGATTCGTGATGTTGATGCTGCAATTGCGATCGCCAAACAACCCGGTGTGGTGCTGGTGACCTTCGGAGACATGATGCGGGTGCCTGGCGGAAAACAGTCCCTCATGGAGGCGAGGTCCGAGGGTGCTGACGTCCGGGTGATGTATTCGCCTATGGATGCGCTGAAGCTGGCTCGGACGGAGGACAGTCGCCAGGTCGTGTTCTTCGCGACAGGATTCGAGACAACTTCCCCGCTTATCGCCGGAACAGTTTTGGCCGCAGCGCGCCAAGGTGCGAAGAATTTCAGCATCTTATCGTCCCACAAGACCGTTCCGCTTGCACTTAAGGCCTTGCTTGATTCGCCGGACATCAAAGTCGATGGGTTCATCCTTCCCGGCCACGTGAGCACGATAATCGGTCTTCAGCCTTATGAGTTCGTGGCTCGACAGTACCGGAAGCCATCGGTCGTGACGGGTTTCGAAGCGGAGGAGATCCTCCTGGGAATTTCCATGATCATGCGTCAACTTGCCGCCGGAGAATCTCGCGTCGAGAACGCCTATCCCCGAGTGGTCAATACCGAAGGGAATCCGAGGGCAATGGCGATCCTGAACGAGGTCTTCGAACCATGTGATGCTTACTGGAGAGGCATCGGGGTCCTGCCCGGTACCGGCCTCAAACTCCGGGACCGGTATCGGGAATTCGATGCAGAGGCCAGGTTCCACCCGGAGACCTCCGGCGTGTTGGAGCCAGAGCTATGCTCCTGTGGCGATATCCTCAGGGGCGTGAAGGTACCGACAGAATGCCCGCTCTTCGGCACCGGCTGCACGCCGGAGGACCCTGTCGGTCCATGCATGGTAAGTTCGGAAGGAAGCTGCGCGGCCTATTATAAGTACGGCCAGCAATAGGCCTATCAAGTCTTCAATCGTTGAGCTTCGCGGAAGGACTGGGGTACGGTTCGCTGAACCGGGGCGATCTGAGGATGAGGTACGTGGTCACGTTATGGAAAAGATTCTCTTAGGCCATGGTAGTGGCGGGAAACTGATGCATGCCTTGATCAGGGAGCACTTCGGACCCGCCTTCGGTGTGAGCGGCAACGGTGATTCTGCGGTCATTACGGTGCCATCCGGTCGGCTTGCCTATACCACTGACTCCTACGTTGTCTCCCCGCTCTTTTTCCCTGGCGGCAACATCGGCGATCTTGCAGTGTGCGGAACAGTGAACGACCTCGCTGTTTCAGGCGCCACGCCCCATTCCCTTACCGCGGGCTTTATCATTGAAGAGGGTTTTCCCGTTGCTGACCTCAGAATCATCATCGGATCCATGGCGAAAAGCGCTCAGCAGGCCGGTGTCAGGATCGTGGCGGGGGATACGAAGGTCGTGAACAGGGGCAAGGCCGATGGCGTCTTTATCAATACCTCGGGCGTGGGGATCATTCCCGACGGGGTGGAGATCTCTCCTTCCCGCATTGCACTCGGTGATGCGGTCATCCTGAGCGGTGAAATCGGGAATCACGGCATCTCCATCCTTTCTGAGCGTAACACGCTGACCTTCGAGCCTCCTGTGGCAAGTGATACGAGACCCCTTAATGGACTGGTCGCCGCGATGCTGGAGGCATCGCCGGATATCAAGTTCATGCGTGATCCGACCCGGGGTGGTCTGGCGACCACGCTCAAGGAGGCCGCTCTGGAATCCGGCGTCTGCATCCGGATCCGCGAAGGCGCCATCCCGATTCCGCCGCAGGTCAGGGGTGCCTGCGGCCTTCTCGGGCTGGATCCGCTGTACGTGGCCAATGAGGGAATCCTGATCGCTGTCGTGGAGAAAGACACGGCTGAGCGTGTACTGGGAGCGATGCGTGAACATCCCTACGGCAGATCAGCTGCCGTTATCGGATCAGTCGAGGCGTCGCCCGCAGGGATGGTGCTCCTGGATACGGTCATAGGCGGAAGCAGGATCATCGACATGCTTCCCGGGGAAATGTTGCCAAGGATATGCTGATAATTGAGATGCTAGCGGAAGGACCGAGACTTGAGAAGGACGGCTGAACCGCTCTTTATGATGGCATTGACTTTACCAAGGTCTTTTGACAGAGGAGATACGTCGGTCCCGCGAACAAGGGGAGAACTTTCCTGCAGGGGCGACACACACCCCCGCAGGCAGATTTGACGGTTCCCTGTGTAGCTGTCTGGACTGGACTGCTACTGTGACTGGGCCGTGTGCGCCCGCTGGTTTTCCTTGACGCGTCGGTAGACTGCCACGCCAGCGACGCCCGTGAGCAGCAGAGCGAACACGATGGCCATAGCCTCCAGTATGCTGAATCGGGGCTCGTAATCAGGCAGGAACTGCCTCAAGGCGAACAACAGCATGCATGCAAACACCCATATTCTCATGACCTTGTCCATAGAAGCATCCTCCTCTTGTCTGGAATAAATCTAGTAGCAGTGAGTTCTCATGCTTCTGCCAACGATTATCCTATTAGTAATACAGTTACCACGTGGTTCATAGAGTTGTCAAATTAAAGTTATAATTGTATTACTTTTTTTCACATTGTCGTATTGTTGATATCAGTCAGCAGTAGCCGTAGTGTTACCTTAGTACCCATGAAGCCACATTCGATGGTGTCTAGATAGTTCTTTCCTCGGGGAAAGGGATTTATTTCTGATTTGGCGGACTTGTACTCCATCATAGAAAATAGGGATACGTCAACGCTGAGTAGATCGGTGTTATGTTGGCACAACTGCTCTTGTTCAACTGTGGCCATGAATCGCAGTTCAATGATGGGTGGTCGATTTCCGCAGGGCATATGGTGATCTCAGAGCCAATTAAGGTTATTGCCAAATATTTTATATTTTATGTTATTATTCAATGGAATAGCAGTTGCTCTAAAAAGGTGCCATAGGTACTTGCCAAGTGAGTTATGAACCTGGAAAGAACCGTCATCCCTTCGCCTCTCATCGACGCTTTCCATGCGGTCTGGGAGCAATTCGAAGTAGAAATTATGCCTGCTAAGCATGGAATCAAGATCGTGCCGATTATCGTGGGTGTCCTGACCCAATCCGTAGGCACTGTGGCGACGGCAATGGTGCTGGTCGTTTCCCTGGCGGCAAGTGGTCTTCAGGACTATGAGATTCTTCCCCGCATGCACAGTTTCAGCGGTCTGATGCTGAGCGTGATTGCCAATCTGGGTTTCACAGCCGTAGGCGGATATTTTGCCGGGCAAATGGCCAGAGAGTCACCTCTGCTTCATGGCGGCATTGTTGCTGCGATCGGTTTGATCCTGACGCTTATCTGCAGGGAAGGGGGGCTGCCCCTGTGGTATGATATCCTTTCATTGGGTGGAATGATCCCGGCAGGCGTGATCGGCGGCCTTGTTGCGGGACAGTCGCACGGGCCTGGCGGTCCGGATGCGGGGAAATACACTCGTACGTGGTGACGAGTTGGGGAGGTCTGTGGAGTCCGCCGGCATGATACGGTGATCCGTCTATTTTTTCCGGTGCTGTCGTTGCAGGACGGCGCCAGCTTTTCACGTTATCCTATGACGAGATCTCGTTCCTTCATCGGTCTTTCAGGTGCGGTTTGGGGCCTGGCAGGCGTCCTTGCGCTGCTTCTTAGCGCAACGCTCAGGCTTTCACCAAAGGCGATGGAGGCTTTTTCCCGTCCCCTGTCCTGGTTTCACTGGCTTGCGCTCCTCGTTATCGTGCTGGTCATGGCCTACGCTGAGGGCTATAAGGGGTTCCAGCAGGCCTTCTCGCCTCGAACGGCCGCGCGGGCGCGCTACCTCCGTGACCACCCGCGGACCATGCACGTTATCCTCGCGCCGTTCTTCTGCATGGGGTATTTTCACGCGACCAGGCGGAGGAGGACAACCTCGATTACGCTGACGATCGGGATCATTATCCTCATTGTCCTCGTCAGCTTTGTTTCCCAGCCCTGGCGAGGGATCATCGATGCCGGCGTTGTCGTGGGACTCGTCTGGGGCATGGTGTCGCTTCTGGCCTACGGCATCCAGGCGCTTGGACGAAGTCCTTATGCCGTTTCTCCGGAAGTCCCGGAAAAGAGGTGAACCGTGGACGGCAGTGACGCTTCTTCTGCGGCGCTCATTCCCGGATCGCTGGTCGTTTTCATGATCGGGCGGACAAGCGTAAACCTCGATACATCAGAGGTCGTCGAAATCCGCACCATGAAGAGCGCTCCGAGCTATCCTGCAGTCATTCCGAAGCAGAAGATCATTAGGCACGAACAGCGCCAGGTAGACGGAAGAACGGTCGGCTTCCTCGTGAAGGCCTATCTCCCCGACATGGTGGTCGTCGAATCTTCCGTCGAGATGGATGATATTCTCTCCGGGGGAACATTGGAGCTTAAGCGTCAGCTCATTGTGATCTGCAGGGACATCCTCCAGGAGCTTAACTGCCGGAAGGAGTTCGACGAGGAATACAGCGTCTATTGCATATCCGGTTACAGCGGAGACCCCGAAGTATACCTTTCCATGCACGGTGATCGGGTCGCCGCCTTCTTGAAGAACGAAAACGTTCCGCTTGATGAGGAAGAAGTGCGAGCGACGCTGTCCACGTCGCTCAAGTACGGCAAGGACGACATCACGATCGTGGACTGGGACGGGGCGTTCGTGTTCGATGCTGCCGGGGATTTCCAGAGCGATATCGAGCTGTTCGAGATCGCGAACGTCCAGCTGCTCAGGTCGCGCATGCTTGATGATGAGCTTGACCGGCGTCTGGAGAAGACCTTGTCTCTTCTCGGTTCCCCGAAGAAACTGCTTGTTCTGCGGTCGCGTGACGTCCGGCGCGTGCTGAAGGAGATCATCGGTATCCGCACCCAGTCCATCCTGGAGTCCGAAGCGGTCGAGCACAATATCAAGCTCATCGGCGACTGGTACTCCGCGAGGCTGTATTCGCTGATAGCAAAGAAGTTCCATATCGAAGAGTGGTCCCTGGATATCAAGGAGAAGCTTCAAACCCTTGAGGACGTGTATACCATGGCGGCTGACAACTTCAGCATCTCCTACCGTGCGACGATCGAGTTCGTCATCCTCGCGGGGTGGTTCGTGTTGCTTCTTCTGTATATCGCAGAGTTCCTTTTTACGGGGAAATAGTGTCTTTCGCCCTTAGGACCTTCGCAGAAGTTACCTCTCGTAACGGAAACCTCAACTACCGATTAGCAATCCTTTTCCCACTAGAAATACATGTTGACAGTACCGCACGCGGGTGTTAGAAAAATATCAAAAGATGCAGAGTGCATATTCCCGATAAAGCCGAACTCTTCGTGAGATGGGGGAGGAAAGCGACGGGTCTTGACCTAGGACGGCCGCGCTGCCGAAGGAATTCGATTCGGTGTGCCCGGCCGTTTTTGGTTTCTGCGCCAAGAAAATCGACCGAGAAGGGAGGATCGAACGATGAATACCGCAAGGACAGTGAGGGATGTACTGAGGAAGAAGGGACACGGGTACTGGGGGGTGCCGCCGCGTACGATGGCCTATGATGCCCTGGAACTGATGGCGGAGAAGAACATCGGGGCGCTTCTTGTCGTCGAGGGGCAGACTCTCGTGGGCATCTTCTCGGAGCGGGATTATGCGAGAAAGGTCATCCTGAAGGGGAAATCATCGCGGACGACCACGGTTGAGGAGCTCATGAGCAACCCGCCAATTTGTGCCGGACTGGACATGACGATCCATGAATGCATGGTGCTCATGTCCCAGAACCATATTCGCCATCTTCCGGTGCTTGACGACGGCGTGATCGTCGGCGTCTTGAGCGCCAGCGATGTGGTGACCGACATCATCGAGACCCAGGAAGCGACCATTCATCAACTGGAAGGGTATATCCGCGGCGATGATGTGGAGATCTCGATGGTTGGGCAGGGATCGCGCTGAACACGTTATCCCACGGGACTCGTCGGGGCTTCCAGGAAAGGCTCAACAGAAGTTCTGTGTGATATAGATGCGGTCATCGGGTGCGATATGCACCCCGATGCCTTCCTTTTGGAAATACGGTGCCAAGACGTTCTTTCGATGGCTGGCGCTGTCCATCCAGCCCTGCACGGTCGTGCGGGCGATTGTTTCCTCCGAACGCCAATCATACAACACAACTCCGTCTCTCGTCGTCGCAGCCGCGTAAAGGTTGTTGAGCGCGATATTCTCGCCGCCCTGGTAGACTGTTGATCCTATGGCGACGGAGCACGTGTAGTGCGCCCCCTCGTAGCGGTCAGAGAAGTTCGCCCCGCTCGGGGACCGGTGGCCGAAGTACCCACGCCGGGACATGTCCTGACTGTGCCTTCGCGCGATGTCTGCAAGGGGACCATCGAGCTCCAGTGGTGAGAGGCCGTGATTTCGACGCTCGAGGTTGATAAGAGCATGGATCTTCTTCTCAAGGCTGGCTGAGCTGACTGCTGGTCGGTGGGAGCGGGGAAGGAAATGGTCTCCGCCGGTCAAAGGTGCGGCTGGGGGGGTACAGGAAAACACGGTCAGGGAGCAGGAGAGGAGGACGATCACGCCGGTCCAGCGCCGCAGGCGTGCCGAAAGGTCATGAGGGACCGGAACAATCAAGAATACTCTTCCAGTACGCCGTGTTTCATCCGGAACCGTCGCGAAGCACGGGACGCAAGGTCGGTGTTGTGGGTCACCATGATGATGGTGACCTTCTGCTCCCGATTGGCACGCTCGAAAAAGCTCATGATCTCCGCCTCGGTCTCTTCATCGAGGTCACCGGTAGGCTCGTCGGCGAGAATGACGGAGGGCTTGTTGATGAAGGCCCGGGCGATCGCGACTCGCTGCTGCTCGCCGCCGCTCAGCTCTCCGGGATACCGTCCGATCTTTTCCTTCAGTCCGACCTGCTCGAGCAACCGGACAGCGTCGTCCGTCGACGCCGAGCCACCGAAGATTGTCGGCAGCAGGACGTTTTCCTCCGTTGTCAGCGTGGGCAGCAGGCTTGCGAACTGATAGACGAAAGCGAACCGGCGGTTCCGGAGCCGGGACCGTTCCTCGTCGGTATGGCTCCAGACATCCCTGTCGTCAAGCATGACCGTGCCGGCGTCGGGACGCAGGATGCCTCCGACCATGCTGAGGAAGGTGCTCTTCCCGCTTC
>JBAIYC010000334.1:0-8711 GCA_037916085.1 Nitrospirota bacterium
CTCTACCGGGACTAGGACGCGAAAAAGAAAGCCCCTTCGCAGCCATGCGCTGCAAAGGGGCTCTTGACGGTTGGCCGCTCATGCGGCCGGTCGGGCATCTTTCCTACTGCACCCTTCCCTTCACGAGGTTCTCCACGACCGTCGGGTCGGCGAGCGTCGAGATGTCGCCCAGGTCCTGGACCTCGTTGTGCGCGATCTTCCGCAGGATGCGGCGCATGATCTTGCCGCTCCTGGTCTTCGGCAGGCCGGGCGCGAACTGGATCTTGTCCGGCGTCGCGATCGGCCCGATGACGGAACGAACGTGGCCGGTCAGGACCTTCTTGAGGTCCTCCGACGGCTTCTGCCCTTCCTTCAGGGTCACGAACACGTAGAGGCCCTCACCCTTGATCTCGTGCGGGTAGCTGACCACTGCAGCCTCCGCTACAGCAGCGTGCGACACCAGGGCGGACTCGACCTCGGCCGTTCCGAGCCTGTGGCCCGACACGTTGACCACGTCGTCCACACGGCCCATGAGCCAGAAGTCACCGTCCTCGTCGACCCGTGCGCCGTCACCGGAGAAGTACTTGCCCGGGAACCGGCTGAAGTAGACCTCCTTGATGCGCTTGTTCTCCGGATCTCCGTAGGTCCCCCGGATCATTCCCGGCCAGGGCTTCTCGATCACGAGGTACCCCCCCTCGTTCGCTCCTGCCGGCGAGCCGTCCTCGCGGAGGACCCTCGGCACGACGCCCGGGAAGGGACGCGTCGCCGAACCCGGCTTCGTGGTCGTTGCGCCCGGAAGCGGCGTGATCAGGATCCCGCCGGTCTCGGTCTGCCACCACGTATCCACGATGGGTACCTTCTCCTTGCCGACATACTTGTGGTACCACATCCAGGCCTCGGGGTTGATCGGTTCGCCTACGGTTCCGAGCACGCGAAGCGAAGAAAGGTCGTGGCTCGTGACCCATTTTTCGCCTTCCTTCATCAGCGCGCGGATGGCCGTGGGTGCGGTGTAGAAGATGTTCACATGATGCTTGTCCACGATGTCCCAGAACCTGCCCGCATCGGGGTAGGTCGGAATGCCTTCGAACATCAGCGACGTCGCGCCTGCGGAAAGCGGACCGTACACGATGTAGCTGTGGCCCGTGACCCATCCGATATCGGCGGTGCAGAAGAACACGTCCTCGTCATGATAGTCGAAGATCCACTTGAACGTGAGGTTCGTGTAGAGAAGGTAGCCCGCCGTCGTGTGCAGTACGCCTTTGGGCTTGCCCGTGGAACCGGACGTGTAGAGAATGTACAGGGGATCCTCGGCATCCATCACCTCGGGCTCGCAGTAGTTCGCGATGTCCTTGGCCGCCATCTCCTCATGCCACCAGGTGTCGCGCCCGGGCTCCATGTCGACCTTGCTCGTCCCCGACCGCCGTACCACGATCATGTCCTTCACCGTCGGGCACTGGAGCAGAGCCTCGTCCGCGTTCGCTTTCATGGGCACGAACCTGCCTCCCCGCAGTCCTTCGTCCGCAGTGATCACCATGGACGACTCGCTGTCCTGGATCCGGTCGCGGAGCGACTGTGCCGAGAACCCGCCGAAGACCACGTTGTGGATCGCGCCGATCCTGGCGCAGGCCAGCATGGCGATCGGAAGTTCAGGTATCATGGGAAGATAGATCGTGACCCGGTCGCCCTTCTTGATGCCCTTCTTCTTGAGGACGTTGGCGAAGCGGTTCACTTCATAGTACAACTGCAGGTAGGTGAATGTTCTGTATCTCCCGCGGTCACCCTCCCAAATGATCGCGGCCTTGTTCCGGGTGGACGTGTTGATGAAGCGATCAAGGCAGTTCACCGACGCGTTCAGTTTCCCGCCCGGGAACCATTTGATAAAGGGCTTGTTGAAATCGTACTCAAGCACCTTGTCCCACTTCTTGTACCAGGTGAGTTCCTTCTCCGCCATCTCGGCCCAGAACTTCTCGGGATTCTCGATGGACCCCTTGTAGATCTGCTCATATTCCCTCATGCTCTTGATATGGGCATTTCGGCTGAATTCTCTCGATGGCGGAAAGGTCCTTTTTTCCGTCAACAGGACCTCGATGTTTTCCGTTGAAGGCACCTCCCTCTTTTTTATGGCGACATTGCTCTTTGCCATGTTATTTGCTCCTTTCCAGAATACGCCACGCACTCTGCCACGAGGTGCATACTACGCGTGGGCATGGATCCACGGCTTTCCGATGGGCAGGCTGATCCCCGATTCGCTCGCTACCGTGGACATCATCAGGTACAGCGCAAGCAGAGCGCAGACGATCAGGTCATAGGCAGCCAGGGTTCCCCACACGGAGCTCCCGGTATACTCCTTGATGTCCAGTCCGATATACCCAAGCAGCAGGGTCAGGAACACAAGGGCGAGGACCGTGTTGTGCTTCATGGAGATCACGAAGAGGATCCCCGTGAATATGGTCCACATCAGGAGATAGGCGCCCAGATCCCGGTCAGTGAACTTGAAGGCTCCGAAGTTGCTCGTCGCCTCCGGGCTCGTGCCGAATATCAGCATCAGACAGAGCGAGATCCAGAAGGCCCCGTAGCCGGTGAAGGCGGCGAACCCGAAATTGTTCCCGTTGTTGAATTCCAATAGCCCTGCTATCAGCTGGGCCGTGCCGCCGAAAACGAGCCCGATCCAGAGGACCGGGGCGAGGCCGCTCCAGCCGAGGTTATAGAACTGCAAAATAAGCGTCGTCATGCCAAACCCCGCCAGTCCCACGACGGCGGGATTCCCCAGTTTCTTTTCCATGATTTCTCCTCTCCAGGCAGGCCATCGACATCGTTGCCTGCCTCGACGGCCTTCCCCCGGCGATCTGCCGCCGGAAGAGTGCCTCCGATTTGAGTTTATCACAAACGCCACGTTTTGGGGTCAGGTCTTGCATCTTGACATTGCCTTCCTGTCTGTTGTAGTATAATGGTGATATGTCGCGTCCCCTTCGCATCGAGTATGCCGGTGCGGTCTATCATGTGAGCGCCGGGGGCAACGAGCGGAAGCCCGTCTTCAGGGATGACCATGACCGTGGACGGTTCCTGGACATCCTTCACCAGGTGAATCGGCGGTATCACTGGATCTGCCACGGATACTGTCTCATGTCGAACCATTACCACCTCCTCATCGAGACGCCGGAGGGGAACCTTGCCCTGGGCATGCGCCAGTTGAACGGCGTCTACACGCAGTTCTTCAATAAATACCACGAACGGACCGGGCACCTGTTCCAAGGCCGGTATAAAGCCGTCCTCATCCAGAAGGACACCCATCTCCTCGAGGTCTGCCGGTACACGGTGCTCAATCCGGTGCGGGCAAGGATCTGCCGCACGCCTGAGGGATATCGCTGGTCCAGTTATGTGGCCACGGCCGGAAAGGCGGAGCCGCATGCCTGCCTCACGACGAAGTGGGTGTTGGAACAGTTCGGGAGGAAGAAGAGCATCGCGCAGAAGGACTATCGGAAGTTCATCTCCGAGGGGATCGGCCGGCCATCAGCCTGGAGCGATGTGCGGGACCAGGTGCTTTGGGGAGAGGATGATTTCGTTCAGAAGCTGAGGGAGCATCTCAGGAAGCGCAAGAACGTCTCCGAGTTCCCCCGGAGCCAGCGGTATGCCCACCGGCCGCCGCTGAAGGCCCTTTTCGGTAGGGAACCGGACTGGGGCCGGACGAAACGACGAAAGTCGATCCTCAGGGCGATCGAGCACTACGGCTACCGGCAGGCAGAGATCGCCGACCATCTCGGCCTTCATTATTCCACGATCAGCAGGATCGCAAAGGGAGAACGCTAGTCCGGCGCGGCATGCTCCCTACCGCAGCATCCCCTTCACGATGATATCCACGGCCTCCTCGGGAGCAAGACCGTGGGCCATCAGGGTCTCCATCTGGCGCTTGTCCACGCTCCCGATGGCAGCCTCGTGGGTCACCTTTGCGCCGGGATCGTTCACCTGGACGATGGGTACCGCCCGCGCGACCGCCCGGTCCTTCACGATCTCCATGCAGTCCACGTGGCCGCGCGCTCCGGAGGCGTTCCCTTCCGTGATGCCCGTCACCTCCGCAGTCGCATCGTCCTCGATGGCAACTCTCGTCTTGATGAGCCCGCGGGCGTTCCTGCCCGCGAGCAGCACACGGTCGGTGATCTTGATATCATCTCGTCCATGTCCGAAGACCCGAGCGGTAAGCTCTGTCACGGCGTCCTCGGCCGCCTTTACCGTATAGTCGATGTTCAGTTTCCCCACCCTCCCTGTGGTCAGGGTGAAGTCGGTGAAGTACCGCGCCTTCTTTCCCACAGTGACCGCGAGCTTCGGCACCACTTCCACTCCCCCGTAGGGACCGTGATAGTGCGTCTCCTCGTACCGCATCTCAGCATTGTCGCCGACCTTGACCGACGCGTCCATGATGTGCTGGACCTTCTCGGCCTTCGGGAAGAGGCAGTGGGCAATGAAGTGTGCCGATGAGCCCTCTTCGAGCGTCACGTCCATCTCGATCCTCTGCATTCCCTCGGCGTGGAGCACGCCAAAGCACATGTGGACCGGGTTCCGGAGCTTTACGCCCTTTTTGACCGTGACCCTCGCGCTGATGCCGTCGGCGGTCTCCCTGGCATCGACGTCCAGGCCCTCGACCGTGCGGCTGCTCAGGATGCGATGCCCGCTCGCGGCCAGATGGGCAAAACCGGCATCGGCCAGGGCCGTTGCATCGCCGCCGGCGCTCGCGAAACAGGATGTCAGTTCTTCGAGCTCAGACATAGTGGCACTCCACACCGTTACAGGTCAGGCAGTGGCGGGCCTTGTAATGCTCCGCTACCCGTTCCGGGTTGCCGGAGCAGACGATCCGTCCATTACAGAGCTGCGAGGCCCTGTCGGCGATCAGGGCGATCTCTTCGCGGTGGGTAATGAGCAGGACAGCGGTCCCGCCGCGCCTGCATGCGTCGATGACGTTGACGATGTCCTTTGTCGAGAGCATATCGATGCCCGAATCCGGTTCGTCGAGAATGGCAAGCTTCGGCCGAAGGGAAATGATGGAGGCGAGTTCAATGCGCTTCCGCTCGCCGCCCGAGAGCGACCGGTCCACCATGCGGGAGCGGTACAGCGCGGGGTTCAGGCCCACAAGCTCAAGCAGTTCCCCGGCATCGGCCTCTTTGTTCCGGAGCGTCAAGTAATCGGCAACCGAGATGCCCTCGAACCGCACGGGCTCTTGCCAGGTCATGGTGATGCCGAGCCGAGCCCGCTCGTGGAGCCTGAGGTCGGCGATGTCGCGGCCCTCAAAGCGCACCTTGCCGAAACATGGCCTATATCCCTCGCAGCCCATCACGAGGTAGGCCAGCGTGCTTTTCCCGGTACCGTTGGTCCCGAGGAGCGCGTGCACTTCGCCGCCGTCGACCGCGAGGCTGAGGCCCTCAAGGATCGCGCCCTCCGGCTTCCCGTCGGCCTTGTAGATGATGTTTTCGACCTCCAGCAGGGGCATCGCATCTCCTTCACCATGCCGGATAATGCCTAGTTCTATTGTAGCTGAACGATCGCGGGAACGCGGAGAAAACTGCTGACGGGAGGACGCAAGGTCCGTTGGAACGAAAAAAGGCCGTTGCCCGATGGGCAACGGCCGTCGTGAACGCGAGAGATACTCACGCGGTGTGAAATGGATCACGAACCGTCAGCAACTGCAGGAGCCGCACGACGAGCCCTGTGACTGCATCCCGGACAGGACAAATCCCTGACCTTCGTTGAAGTCGATCGTCGTGTTCGTCAGCATGTAGTTCGCGCGTTCCTCCAGGAAGAGCTTGAGGCCATCCTTCTCGAGGGTCGTGTCGCCCGCCTGGGCGGCTTTGGCTATGTCCATAGCCAGCGAGGGGCTTCAGCCTCCGGGAACGACGAAGATGCGTACCCCGTCGCCGGCCGCTCCCTGCTGGGTAACAACCTCCTTGAACTTGTTCACTGCGCCATCGGTAAGACTTACCATTACTACGTCCTCCTTCAGTCGATCCTGCTCGGCCAGGCTGCGACGCCCGGACCGTTAAGTAGGCTATCTTACTCCTCTATTCGATTCTTCGCAACTCTTTTTTCAACAGCTCATCGCAGGGGAACGGTCGCCAGAAATTCCAGGATTCTTTCCCGGATCTCGTCCCGCGCTCTCCGAAAATCGTTCATGATCACTTCATCGGAGCCCACGGTCCCCACGGGGTCCCGAATGGGCCAATGCAGCCGCTTGACGCCCGGCGGCGTGGCCGGACATGCCTGGTCGGCATTGGTGCAGAGTGTGATCACCACGTCCATCTTCCGCAGCAGGTCAGGGTCGACCACCTTGGAGCGCTGGGGCCATATGTCGACCCCGGCCTCTTCCATGACCGCTGCCGCTCGGGGATGCACCCCGGCGGCTATCACACCGGCGCTGTGGGCTTCCACGAGCCCTTCGCCCAGCTCACGTGCGAAGCCTTCCGCCATCTGGCTCCTGCAGGAATTTCCGGTGCAAAGGAACATTACCTTGAGCATCGTCCATCCTTCTTCCTGCGCCGAGTCTGCCGCAGAACGTCCCGGAAGGGAGCGCGGAACATCACGCCTCTCCGCGGCACTCCGCAAGCCGCTGCCGGACCCTTCATGACCCAGCCTCCTTCGATGGCGCGGCGCTGTCTTAGCACCGCCCGTAGAATCGCACTTCCCTCTCGCAGCAGGCCCGATCGATCGCGATCGCTTTCACGAGCATCCTTCAGCAATGCGGTCGGCTTGCCCGTTCTCCGGCACCGGGCAGTTCTTGGTCCCTTCGGTGGGATGTCTGGCCGGGCACTTCGGGGAGCTGGACAAAACGTCCGAAGTCGAGTCTGCCACAGAGGGGACGATAGGAGGCACATCCGCATATCCTGCATCAAGATTGCCTTTGCATTCTAGGTAGCTGAGGCTCTCATGTCAAGAGTTGCGGCAGTATTCCGCGGAGGAACACCAACGTCCAGGGAAAAGTGCTTATTTGCGGGTGCGCAGGAAATTGACGAGGTCCCATCGCTCGCGGGGCGTGAGCTTTTCTTGAAAGACCGGCATGCGGCCGAAGCCGAAGGTCATGGCCTTGAAGATGGTGGAATCGCTCAGGCCCTTGACCATATCTTGATCGAGGCCCGGCGGGGGCGGAACGAGTTTCTTGCCGACCGGTCCGCGCTCCGCCGAGGTCTGTCCGTGGCAGATTTGACAATTCGTCTCGAAGAGAGCCTTCCCTGCTACCAAGGATTCGGCGGTGGCGGGCACAGGATTCTCGAGCTCCGATCCTTGCGAAACGAGTTCCTTCCCCGTAACGGGCACCGCGTCTGCGGGCGGTGCAAGGACCGGGGCCTTGTACGGCTTGTAGGACTGCTGGTCATCCATCCAGATGGCGGCCATGAGAAGAGGCACTGCGGCAAGAACGATCAGTACTGAACAACGCTTCATATCGCATCTCCAGAACGAATTCCCACTGTTTCGACCGGGGATCCCGAAATCCTGCAAGGCACCCGGGCCGTCCCCACGAAAAAGCCGTCGCAGACGACGTCACTCAAGGAAGAGGAATTTCTCATGTGCGATCCTGAGTGCACCGGCGGCCTCCATGAGCTTCCCGACTCTGCTCATTTGCTCCATGGACTCGACGGTTACGCTGATCCCGATAGCCCCTTCTCCTATCGCAGGGTCGTAGACCCGTTCCTTTCGGGGTGGAAGTCTCATTTCCCAGAACATGCCCACGATCGCGCCGAGGATGGCGAAGAGCATCGTAAGTTCATAGGTGATGATGCCGGTCGGGTACAATGCGATGATCGGCTTGTCGCCGGTCTGCACCGGATACATGTACGCAGTGCCTGCTGCCAGGGCAAAGCCCGCGCAGGCGCCAAAGATTCCGCCCCCCACTGACAGCCACCGGAACGAGGTCCGCTGGTCCGTCTTCACGATCACGCCATTGGGATAGGGCGCGGACGTGAGCGAGGTGATCTTCTCCTCGGCGAAGCCGGCCTTGATCAGACTGTCGACCGCCCTGGTGGCGGTCTCAACATCCTTGAATGTCCCGAGAGCTTCCATATGTCTGTTCCTTCGCTGAAGAATCGAGTCGCTGAAAATATGCCCTGAACTGCGAACCGTGAACTCTGGTCATTCCTCTTCCGTAAGCGAATGCACCTCTGCCCGGCCGAGCCTCACGTCGGCATGGCGGGCACCGAGCTCCCGCACGTCGGTCAGTGCGACCATGGGGAAGAACTTCGCGAAGAGCACGTACATGAGCGTGAAGCCGCAGAACGCCGCAGCGGTCACCGAAAGCTCCACCCATGACGGCGAGTACGTTCCCCACACGAACGGCATGTTCTTATGCGAGAGCGACGGGATGATGATGAGGTAGCGTTCGATGAACATGCCCACATTGACGAGCATTGTGATCACGAGCATCGCTTTCACGGACCGCCTGACCTTCTTGAAGCAGAGCGCCGTGATCGGCAGGATGGCGTTGCCGATCAGCATCAGGATGAGCAGCGGCGTGTACTTCCCCGCCATGAAACTCCAGACCTCCCATTCGATCGGGTGATGGGCATACCAGGTGGTCTGGACCTCGACGAAGTAGGCATAGGCCCAGAGCAGACAGATGACGAGCAGGAGCTTCCCCATGTTGTCGAAGTGCTGCGGTGTAAGATAGTCCTCCAGGTGAAAGACCCTCCTGATGATGACCATGAGCGTGATGACCGCGGCGACGCCCGAGGTGATTGCGCCGATCACGAAGTAGG
>JBAIYC010000335.1:0-10319 GCA_037916085.1 Nitrospirota bacterium
CTCTAGGCGCCCAGCTCGTGGAGTACGACATCGACAAGGACCCGGAAAAGAGATCCGAGATGAAGAAGAAAAGCGGCGGTTCCACCGGCGTGCCGCTCCTGGACATCGACGGCACCATCATCCGGGGATACAGCCCGCCGGCGATCAAAGCTGCGGTGGAGAAAAGCGCCTCGCGGTGAGCCGTCGGCAGCATTCTATCCTTCCCAGCGGCAATATTTGCCTGAAACTATTCCGTTCACGAAGGAGCTCTCCCGATGTTCAAGAAGAATGGCCCTGAGGGCTATCGCACGGCCCTGGACAAGATCACGCTGAAGACCCTCGTTCACGGCGAGAATACCCTGCTTGCCGAATTCCGGCTTGAAAAAGGCGCCATCCTGCCGAAGCACAGCCATCCCCATGAGCAAACAGGATATCTCGTATCGGGCCGGATCGACCTTACGATCGGCGGCGAAACTCATCAAGCCCGGCCCGGAGACAGCTGGTGCATTCCGGGAAACATGGAGCATCATGCTGTTGCTCATGCAGATTCCGTAGCTATCGAGGTCTTCTCTCCGGTGCGCGAGGATTACCTGCCGGGGAAGAAGTGACGTGGTTACCAAGAGAGTTCGGATAGGGTCGGATTTCAAACCCGACCCTCCTTTTCAAAGACCCTTCGTGCTCCAGTAATTCCGCTTCTTCTCCTCCAAAGTGCTAGAATAATAATAGAGGCAAGAAAAGAGGTGATTCAGTATGATTGTCAACCTGGACAAGCGGGAACGCGACCTGCTCGTCGCCGAACTGGAGGAGACCACGATTCCGCAGATCAGGGAACTCGTAGCATCGGGCATGCGGAAGAAAAGCAGGGATGAGCTGAAAGAGGACGAGGTCGTACTGAAAGGGGTTCTGGAGAAGCTGAAAATGGCAGCATAGGTCGCTCGCAGAGGAGAAGTGAATCTGCGATGGGGATCGTCAATGGAGGGGTGCGGGTCTTGCGCATCCCTTTTCTTGTGCCGTCCTGGATCTCCCTTCCATGAAGAAAGCGCGTATAGCAATGTTGTTCTTTCTTGTTCCGGGATCGATGCGGTGTCGATAGGTCACTTATCACATCTGTTTTGTTCACGCGGCCTCTGGAGATAGGGCTTTTGTCAACTGGTCCTCCATGTTTCCCTGCGGGGTCTTTCCCTTCACGCCATACCGAAAAATAATTCCGCACAGGTTCTTGAAAAGAGCTGTCCTTTATAGTACGCTCTTTGCCATACAGCTTCTTCCGGTCCGGAGATTACGGCGGCCCGTCGAAGCAGAGGTGGGCAAATGGATTGTCCGAAATGTCAGAGCGTGATCATCGAAGTGGGCAGATTTTGCGGGCACTGCGGCCATGACTTTGGAACTGATTTTGCCGAGCGGTTCAGGTTCTATACCGAACTGAAGAACGAGGTCGATCGGGTGTCCGCTGCGCAAAACACGCTCACCTCGGGACTATCCCGGGTCTCCTCCAAACTGAAGGAGTTCGAACTTGTGCTTCGAGATGACCTGGCAAAGTCCGTGGTCACGGCGGCACCGCCGGAGCCGGCGCGGACGACTGTGGCTGCCGGACCGGGAACCGCTCCAGCGGCGGCTCCGAGGCATTCCGAATCTGTTCCCCCTCCGATCTTGGTGAAGCCGGGCTCCTCCGGGACGCCTGAAGAGCCAAGGAAGAGCCCGTCGGACATAGAGGTGCAGGTGGGCCAGAAATGGCTTCTCATCATCGGAATCCTGACCATGGTCTTCGGTGTGGCATATTTCCTCAAGTATTCTTTCGAGCAGGGCTGGGTGGGGCCGGCGGGCCGCGTCGCTATGGCCTATCTCTGGGGTATCTTGTTCCTCGGTGCCGGTGACCGGTTCCGGGAGAAGTTCGAGCGCTTCGGTCTGTTCCTGCTCGGCGGAGGCATCGCAGTACTCTACTTCTCGGCATTTGCCGCCTTCCAGCTCTACCATCTCTTCGGCCAGACCGCATCGTTCTCAGTCATGATCGTCATCACCGTGCTCGCCTGCGTCCTTGCGCTCCGCTACGACACCAAGTGGCTGGCGGTGCTCGGCCTGGTCGGCGGCTTCTTGACGCCGGTGCTTCTTTCCACGGGACAGGACAATCAGATCGCGCTCATGACGTACATGACCGTTCTGAATGCCGGCCTGCTCGTGATCGCCTTCTATCGGAAGTGGGACCTTCTGAACGCGCTCGGCTTCCTGTTCACCTATCTTCTCTATGCGGCGTGGTATATGCAGCATTTCACGGAGGCGAAGTTCTGGCCCGCCGTCATCTTTCTGAACATCTTCTTCCTGATCTACGCAGTCGCTCCCTTTGCGCACCAGGTGCGGAGCGGTGACCGTTCCGACAGCCGCGAATTCGTACTTCTGGGCTTGAACTCGGTCCTGGCCTTCGGTTACGACTATGTCATGATCAGGGCAGTGTACGGAACCGTCTGGGTGAGCGTCGTCTCGGTCTTCTATGCGTTCGTCTTCCTCGGACTGGCCACGTACCTTTTCCAAACGGGCAGGCAGCGCCTCGACGTGTTCGTGGTCATGCTGGCAAAGGCAATGCTGTTCCTGGTCATCACCGTCCCCGTCCTCTTCTCGAGGCACTGGATCACCGTGTTCTGGTCGGTCCAGGGGCTCGCGCTCCTCTGGATGTCGGCCCGCCTGGAGCGCAAGAGCCTGGCTGTCGGCGCCTACGTACTGCTTCTCGTATCGTCAGCCAAGTTCCTGCTCTACGATTACGACAGACAGTTCCACATGCTGCCGTCGGAGCGCGGCTTCTCTATTGCGGGCGGCTATACGTATCTCATGACCGAGCGGTACCTGACTTCAGCGGTCCTGCTTGCTATGCTCTTCCTCTCCGGAGCGCTTGCCAGCCGGGCGTCTGCGAAGGCCAGGGTGCGCGAGGCCGGAGATGCCCCGCCCCTCTTCCTCCTGTCCGGCATCGTCCTGTTTGTCGTTCTGACCGCCGAGACATCGTCCCTGTTCCATGACTATCTGCCGCAGGCGAGGTTCGCGGCGATCTCCGTGCTCTGGACGCTTTTCTCCGTTGCGCTCATGCTTCTGGGTTTCCGGCAGAACAATGCAACGCTCCGGAAAGTCTCCTTTGGGCTGTTCCTCGTGACAGTGCTCAAGGCCTTCCTGTTCGATATGGCGAATGTCAGCACGCCTTACCGCATCATCTCGTTCATCATCCTGGGGCTGGTGCTCGTCGGCACATCGTACCTGTACTACCGACACAAGGACCGGATCATCTCGGCGCTTGCCGAATCACACAAGGGCGGGGAGGCCAGGTCTTTCGGAACCGGCAAGGAGAATATGCCCACATGATAAGACTTGCGATAACGTTCCTTCTTGCGTCATGTTGCTTCGGTCTCGCCTCCTTCGCGGGAGCTTCGCCACCGCCTGTCGAATTTTCGTTCTGCGCGGGCATCGGAGGTCCGACAGCGCCGGGATCGCTCTATCAGGTCCCTCTCACGGAAGAGATCATCAAGGCTTCGAGGTCTGGATTCGAGGACGTCAGGGTCTTCGATGGGGCGGACAAGGAGGTCCCTTTCGTCGTGATCGAGAATGCGCCTCCGCACGAAACGATCGAGACCTACCCGCTCGAGATCATCGGCTATGACCGCGGGGGTGCGGCAGCGGTGGTCGTCATGCGACTTCCGGAAAAGCACCGGCCGATTGGCATTGTCGATCTGGACATCGCGGACCGGGACTTCAAGAAACGGGTTCGGCTTTCCGGCAGCAGCGACGGGAAGAACTGGTCGCAGTTGGCCGAGGACAGCATCTTCGACTTCTCATCTCACGTGGATGTCCGGAAGACGCGGATCGAGTTCCCGTCCACCGACGGCCGGTACTACCGCCTGGCCATCTCCGACGTGGGTCAGCCGTCGGAAGGACAAACCAATATCAGGCTGAAGTACGAAGGCCTCGACTTCGGCGTGAACGGAGTGGAGAAGAAGGAGCTCCGCATCCTCTCTGCGCGCGGCAGCACCGGCAATACGGCGGAGAGACATCCGGTCTACGACCAGCGCGTCGTCCCGTCCGTTGCCGCGAAGGCGGACAAGGACGGCAACAGTGTCATCGTCCTTCCCGGCGGCGTGCCGATCCGGCGTCTGTCCTTCAATGTCGCCAATCCTTACTACTCCCGGACGGTGCAGCTCTACGGCAGCGATACGGGCACGGAGGACTCCTACCGGCTCCTGGCGAGCGGCGTGATCTACCGGTTTCCGCTCTCCTCGGAACGCCACGAAGAGAGGAATGCTCTAGAACCTAGCGTTCCGAAACAGGCGTATTACAAGATCGTCGTTCTGAGCCGGAACAATCCGCCGCTCGAGATATCGGGCCTCACGCTCTCCTGGGTCCAGCAGAACCTGTACTTCATCGCGCTGAAGGAAGGGGACCGCTACTCGCTTTGCTACGGGAACAGCAAGGTCCGGCGGCCCGACTACGACATCGTGAACTTTGTCAACCAGGGCACGCTTTCGCGTCATTCGTACGCGAGACTGGAACTCGCTCCTGCGCAGCCCGGAACCGGGGCACCCGTGGCTCTTCGCGACCGCCTTGCCGGAATGGAGAAAGCGGTCCTGCGGTCCATCGTGGTGCTCCTGGTCATCGGCATGGGGACCTGGCTCTATGCACTCATGAGAAGGACCGGGAAGCACTGATGCGGGTAAATACCCTATCAACAAACCCTATCAGGGGATAGGGGAAATACCAGGAGACAGGGAGAGGGGAGCACGAGCAGAATCGTTTGAGAGCTTCTCCGTTTCTTCTGGGCAGGGTGTGTGCATGAACTCAAAACGGTCAACAGAGGACGCCCTATGAAGATCGAGATCACCAAGGAAGAATACCGCGCGCTGCTGGACATTCTGCATATCGCCGACGTCATCATCAGCGGCCACCGGAGGCAGGAGGACCCGCGGACCGTGGGCCACCGGAAACTGCTGCAGTCTCTCTATGCCCGGGCAGGCGAGGCAGGGTTCGGTGACCTTTTTGTCTACCATGCGGCGGAACAGAAGCACCATCCCACGGAAGCTTTCGAGAACGTCGCTCTGTCCCACGCGCTCATCGATGAGTTCGTCGACCATGCCTTCTGGGATCAGCTGATCTCACGTCTGACCACGCGCGATGCTGCGGCTGCGGCGGGAGACCGTGAGCGCCTCCAGGCGTTGAGCGAAAGTGACCGCGAAGCGCTGGAGCGTCCGATCAATGAGCGCTATATCCGGGAATTTTCGGAGCATGGCATCGAGAACCTCGCTGTGGTCGACCGTTTCGTAAGCGGTGAAGGGGCAGCAGTCCAGACGTCGGATTGAACGCAGGAAGGAGCAGAGGTTGCTCCTGATGCCTGATTCCACATTCGTCCTGACTCACGCCCCGGCGTTCTCACTTCACCTCGACCGGATGCTGGATCAGCAGGACAAGGACCACGACGAGCAGGGCGACGACGATAATGCCGACAAAGGCGTCCATCGGGTCGCCGCCCGCCTGGACGGCGTCGGTATGAGCGGCAAGCTCGTGGATCTGTTTGCTGGAGAGCCCGTCGACTTTCGTCATGGCCTCTTCGGGAGAGAGCCCGTAGTCCATTAGCTTCTGCCTGATCACCTTCGACTCGAGCGCGGTCTGGATCCTGGCGAGGTCCGCAGCGCGGGCGGCGGATGACCCGGACACCGCGTCTTGCTGCTGAAGCGGGATGATCATCGCTTCGGCGGGCCCCGCGAAGGTCGAGAGCGCCATGAGAGCGCTGATCAGGCAGATCGCCAGGGTTCTTGCATAAGCCGTTTTGGTCAGGGGTTTCATAAGAGCATCACCTCATTGTCAAAGTGCATCGACGTATCATCTGACGATGACACGGTGCCCCGACAGCTCGAGGATCAAGACGACCAGAAGCGCCACGAGGAGCAGAAAGACCAGGACATCGAGCCCGTCGTCGCCTCCAGCCTGAACCGAATCAAGCCTCGATGCAAGTTGATGGACCTGCGCATCGGAAAGCGAATTAATCTTCTCCATGGCCTCCTTCGGAGAAAGTCCCAGATCGATGAGGCGTTGTTTGATCACGTTTGATTCGAGGGCCTTCTGGATCGCGGCTATGTCTGCCTGCCGGGGAGAGACGGTCCGGTCGGCGGGAATGAGCATTGCCCACGTCTGCGCCGGCAGCGACAGGATCAGCATGGCAGGAACCAAATAGAGGGCAAGTACTTTGAAGAGCGTTCTTTGCTGTCTCATAACGCCCTCCTTTCTTGACATCGTGCCACACCGCCGTCCTCTCCTCAAGGAGCCAGCAGTACAGGCACAAACGTACCATTTTCATCCTATTTATACTATAGCACAGCGCTTCTTCTCTGGTTCTCCAACCTCCGCTGTCGCGAAGTGGCGCCGCTGTTCCGCGTCGCATTCACAAAACGCGATTTTATGTCCCCATAAGCGCGCGGGTGCCCTCACTCTCTTATTTTCAGCACCAGCTTCCCTATCGTCTTCCTGCCTTCGAGCAGGCGGTGGGCTTCCGCTGCTTCGGAAAGTGGCAGCACGCGGTCGATCCTGAGTTTGAGCCATCCCTGCCGAATGCCCTCGAGGACGGCGCCGGCCCGCTCCAGTAATTCCTTCCTTGTTGCGGTGAAGTTCCCAAGGCTCCCGCCCGAAAGTGTGAAGGACCGCGGCATGAGGGAGTTCGGAGCGATCGGGTCTGCCGCACCGCTCGCCGAGCCGAAGATCACCACCTGGCCCCGGATAGTGACAGCTTCGAGGCTTCCGGCAAAGGTGCTCTTTCCCACGCCGTCGAGGACGATGTCGGCGCCCTTGCCGCCGGTGATCCGCTTGACCTCGGCGACGAAATCCTCCCTTGAGTAGAGGATCACGTGGTCCGCGCCCGCCTTTTTCGCCGTCTGCGCCTTCTCGTCCGTCGAGACCGTTCCGATGACCGTTGCGCCGAGGTGCTTTGCCCACTGCACCAGAAGGAGTCCCACGCCTCCGGCGGCGGCGTGGATGAGTACCGTGGCGCCGGGAGCGGGCTTGCGAAAGGCGTGGAGCAGGTAATGGGCGGTCATGCCCTGGAGCGGAAAAGCCGCGCCCTCTTCGAAGGAGAGGGCCTCCGGAAGTCGGATGAGCCGGTCGGCATCGATAGCCGTGTACTCGCTGTAGCTCCCGGCATGTCCTGTATACGCAACGCGGTCGCCAGGCTTGAATCCCGCCGCGTTGTCACCGACAGCCTCGATCACGCCGGCCGCTTCGAGACCGGGAATATAGGGAAGGGTGACAGGATAGAGACCCCGGCGCTGGTAAGTGTCAACATAGTTCACGCCTGCTGCATGGATCTTCACGAGCGCCTGGCCCGTTTTGGGTTCGGGTTGGGGAACATCCGTTGACTTCATGACATCCGCATCGCCGTTCCTCTCCATTTTGATGGCTTTCATCGGGAACCTCCATGAGGAGACTTCATATCGTTCACCGCAGGGGGCGCGCGGAGGACGCAGAAAAGAGGGAGGAGAAGAAGGAAACTTACGGCCTTCGGTTCTCGACGTTTGACTTCCACTGCGTCCGATGCGGTAAGAAGATCTTCGGGTCTTTAGAGGACGTGCCTCTACGCAGCCTTCTTCATCTCCGTCTTTTCCTCGACAACCGGCTGCCGGTCGCGGTGCTGACGGCCGACCATCCATGCCGGATACTCGGGCGAAAGTGCGCTGGCCGCATCGAGCCGGTCAATATGTTCCTTTACCAGCCTGACATCGGTCGCTCCGAGATTGTCCCGGAGCTGCTCCGGCGTCTTCGCCCCGATGATGACGCTGGTGATGAAGGGTCGCGTCAGCATCCAGGCCAGCGCAACGCGCGGCACCGAGATGCCCGTCTCGTCAGAAACGGAACGGAGCGACGCGATCACGCTCTTCGCGCGGACCGTGTCGACGGGCGGAAAATCATAGGTCGTCCGCCTGGCACCGGCCGGTCCGGGCTTCTCGAGGTCGAACTTGCCCGAGAGCAGTCCGCCGGCAAGAGGGCTCCACGGCAGGATTGCAAGTCCCTGGTCCTGGGCAAGAGGCACAACCTCTCGCTCGATGTCGCGGCTCGTCAGGGAGTAGTACATCTGTGCGCTCACGAACCGGGCGAGACCGTGAGCATCGGAATAGTCCAGTGCCTTCATGGTCTGCCAGGCGGGCAGGTTGCAGAAGCCGATATAGCGGACCTTTCCGCTCCGCACGATGTCGTCCAGCGCACGCAGCGTCTCCCCGATGGGGGTCTCATTGTCCGTTCCGTGGATCTGGTAGAGGTCGATATGGTCGAGCCGAAGTCTTCGGAGGCTCGCGTCCACAGCGTCCATGACGTGACCCCGAGACAGTCCGATCTCGTTCGGCCCCGGGCCGGTGCGGCCGCGCACCTTCGTCGCCACGAGGAAACTGTTGCGGGGCCTTCCGAGGACCGCGAGCGCTTTGCCTATAAAATTCTCCGATTCACCCTCCGAGTAGACGTCTGCTGTGTCGATCATGTTCACGCCGGCGTCGAGCGCCGCACCAATCAGCGTCTCCGCCTCGGCGGTGTTGAGCGTGCCGATCGCCTGCCAGAACCCTTTTCCTCCGAAGGTCATCGTTCCGAGGGTGAGTTCGGATACATAAAGACCTGTTCTTCCGAATGCACGATAGCGCATCATATTCTCCTTTCCCGCTCCTTAAGAACACGGGGCAGGATAAGTACATTTCCCGAATACGTTTTTCCCCGTGATCTCGGTAGCAAGTGAGTGAATCGATTTTTCTTTCTTCTTCTTAAGTATACTTCCGGACTTTGTTCCTCGATTGGTCTGACAAACAAGCCGCTCTGTTCGGATGTTCCAAGTTGAAACACCAGAGTCTTTGCCTTACTTTCTGCATTAGTTTGTACATCATTCTGGTATCCACGTCGTTTTTCTCGCTCAGATAAAGCTCTTGAGGTGTGTGCTTCAGGCAGAGAACTGTCTGCAGTCCGTATACTGTGTTTCAGTAAAGTTCAAATTTGAAACATATATACAATAATGTTTTAATATATTCTTATTAAATTACAATGACTTGATATTTGGCATCCTACTTGCTCTATAGGGACCAGAAATAGATCAAGGAGGATTACATGAACAAGCAGCAGCTGCTCTTTGTGACCTACCAGGATGAACACCTTGACGAAGGCATTTCTTACGCCATTGAGCTGGCGAAGGCAATGATCGAGGACATCGTAGTCCTGCTGGTCCGCAAGAAGGACGCCCTGAGGGAACGGTTCGAGGACCTTATGGCAGGGGTGAGCTTCGCCGAGGAAGGAGAGCACGACACGGCCCGCAAGCTTGCGCAAGGCGAGGAACGGCTCCTTCCGGCTCTGGACGGAAAGATCAGCGAGATGATCGTGGCTTCGAGCAAGGCCGGCGTCCATATGGAGGTGCAGAACACGGACAAGGATGTTGTCGCGGGCATCCGCTCCTATCTGAAGGGCAACACGGCCGTCGACAAGGTGGTGCTGAGCCCTGCGGTGACCGAGGGCGAGGTCCTGACCACCCGCGAGCTCAACCGGCTGGTGCGCACTGCTTCTCGGCCGATCGTGACCATGACCCGGCAATCCGTCCAGGCTGCCCGGGAGGCGCGGGCGCGGAAGGGTGCTCCGATGCGCTACGTGCATTCGGCAGGCTACTGATCCTCAATGCGAAATTGTGGACACAGATAAAGGCCGAAGGAACTATGAGAAGGCACTGATCAAACCGGTTGATCAGCGAATATCATAAGATCCATCCGCTTCTTCGGTGTCAAAGACCCATAATACTGAAAGGAGTTCGTGATGTACTTGTACTTACCCGTAGCACTCACCAGCATCAACATTCTTATCCCCGTAGGCTTGGGCCTGGCCGTGGGGCTGCTGTCCGGCCTCTTCGGCGTGGGAGGCGGTTTTCTTCTCACCCCGCTTTTGATCATGTTTGGCATCCCGTCGACCGTAGCTGCTGCGACGGACTCGAACCAGATCGTGGCCGCTTCGACGTCAGGCACCTACGCGCACTGGCGCGTGGGGAACGTGGACTTCAAGATGGGCATCTACCTTCTGATCGGCGGATTTGCCGGCGGTCTCATCGGCGTCCAGGCCATCAAGCTGCTTCACGCCATGGGAAATGCAGACTTTGTGATCAAGATGACCTATGTGCTGATGCTCGGGATCGTGGGTACCTACATGTTCTTCGAGAGCATCCAGAGCATGCGGAAGAAGAAGGATGCGGTTGCGGAAGCGAAGGAGGAAAAGGAATCGGGGGTCAGCCGGTTCCTCAAGTCCCTGCCGCTTCAGACGCGGTTCGAGAAGTCCGGCGTGACGCACTCGGCCCTTGTGCCGGTCGTGCTGGG
>JBAIYC010000336.1:0-8830 GCA_037916085.1 Nitrospirota bacterium
CTGGCGGGATGGGCCACAAGGCCTACGCGGGCGTCCCGGAGGTCACGGGGCCAGAGCTTTTCCGCGAGGTCGAGGCCGGTCGATGTATTTCCGCGCGGCGACATTTGCGGATTATAGAGGCTCCTGCAGGGAAGTGCAACAGGAAAGTCGGAAGACGCGAGGACAAGACCCATCCCCCGCTCGGTCTCCTCCTTGAAGGGCGAGAAGTTCTCCCTCCCTTTCAAGGGGAGGGTCGGGGTGGGGATGGGTTAGTATTCCGGAGCAAAGACCCAAATTTATTGTTGAAAAACCCTGTCATTTGTCCTATAGTGCGGCCAGCACGTTCATTCGCATCGCGGGTCCCATACTTCCGTGAGAGAGGTCAATGTGAGACGTATTCATTCCCTTCCGGTCATCCTCTTCGCCATTCTCATCTCGGTTACGCAGGCTGTTGCGGTTCCCCGCCGGGCGATCCCGGTCAAGGCAGCCGTGGTCATGGATTCATCCGGTACGGTCCTCTACGCAAAGTATCCGAAGGCGAAGCTCGCACCGGCGAGCACGGTCAAGCTCATGACCGCCATGGTTGTGCTCGATCATCTGAAGCCCGAGGACATTGTCAGGATCAGCACCAACGCAAGCAGGGTAAAGACCATCCCTCCGGGCATCTGTCCCGAAGAAGAGATGACGGTCGGTGACCTCCTGCACCTCGCGCTCATGCGCTCCATCAATTCTGCGGCAGTGGCGCTGGCCGAGGAGACCGCAGGGACCGAGGGGGCCTTTGCCGCGATGATGAACCAGAAGGCGCTCGAGCTCGGCGCGCGCGACACGATCTTCGCGAATGCCTCCGGTCTCCCGAGGGCGGGGACGCAGTACACCACGGCGACCGACCTGGCGCTGATCATGCGGGCGGCACTCGCCTATCCGCTCATCCGGGAGATCCTGGCCACGAAGGAATATACGTTCAGGACTGCGGCGGGTCGGGAGATCTTCGTCGAGAACTCGAACCATCTGCTCTGGCAGGACCAGGCCGTTGTCCTTGGAAAGACGGGGTATACGGGGAATGCGCGGCACTGCTTTGTGGGGGCCGTGGACACGGACAAGGGGCCGGTCTTCACCGCCGTGCTCGGCGCACGGTCGCGGTCCAGCCTCTGGAGGACAGCGGCCATGCTTGCAGAGGTGGGAGCGCATCCCGAGCTTGCTCAGGGCCTCGAAATGTCCTCCAAGGGCAGGGGCAGCCGAAGAACGAACATGAAGAAGAACAATCCGCTCACCGCGGATATGCAGCCGAAAGTTTCCGTGGACGACCTTCAGCGGTCCCGCCTGCAGGGCGTCTTCTTGCAGTCGCGCCAAGATGATTAGACTGCCGGGTACCTCCTCTGTCCACAGTCTTCCCGAGGAGGGCGGGGCAGGTTGATGGATATTATGTTCAATCGGACGACACCCGCTATCATCGAATAGTGCAGGCTCCCTAACAGCAAATATGCGAGGTTAGGGATTTTTTTTTGTGCTGTCTTGACGGGAAACCGGTGTGGGGTAAGTGCAGGGTGCGCATCCGTTCCTTAGAATTCAAGTGCGGCAGGTGATGTGGATATGAAAGCATGCCCCAAGGATCTCGAAATACCTCATGCGTAGCTTCCTTCTAATAATAACAATAATAATAATAATCCTCTCCTTCTTCGCCTGCGCCAAGCCGCCGGCGGTGATGATACCGGAGACCGTCCTGCAGCCGCCCTCGTGGTGGCGGTCCGTATCGCCGCAGGACGACCTGGTCTTCAAGGACATGGCCGCGGCGGCTCGGGCGAGCCTCGCGTACTACCAGAAGCTCCCGCCGGACACGGCCTTCGTCTTCGGCCCGCGGCGCGTTTCCGCGCTGGACATGACCGTGACGCTCCAGAACTTCCTTCTCATCGTCGAGAACGAGTCGCTCACGCCGGATCAGAAGATCGCTCAGATCAAGAAGGAATTCGACTTCTACCGGTCCGTAGGCTCCGACGGTTCGGGAAAGGTCCTGTTCACGGGCTACTACGAGCCAACGCTCTCGTGCCGGATGAATGCCGACGACGTCTTCAAGTATCCCCTCTATAAGCGGCCGAAGGACATCGTCGATATCGATCTGACGCTTTTCGGCAACGATTTCCCCCGGAACAAGCTTTATGCACGCATCGAAGGCAAAAAGGTCCTTCCTTACTATAGCCGCGAGGAGATCGACCAGAAGAAGGCGCTGGCGGGCAAGGACCTCGAAATGCTCTGGTGCAGCGACCTGGTGGACATCTACGTTCTTCAGGTCCAGGGCTCGGGCAAGGCAGACCTGGGCGACGGCAATGTTGTCAGCATCCTTTACGACGGCCAGAACGGGAGGCCCTATAAGAGCCTCGGCAAGTACCTTCTCGATAAGGGCGCGATTGCGAAAGAGAACATGTCCATGCCCGCTATCCGTGAATACCTTCGGAACCATCCCGACGAGGTAGCGCAGGCGCTCGGCCAGAACCAGAGCTATGTCTTCTTCCGCATGGACAGGGGGCCATCGCTCGGGAACATCGGCGTGCCGCTCACGCCAGGACGCTCCATCGCTACGGACGCGAAGCTTTTCCCCAAGGGGGCGCTCGCGCTCATCGAGACGCAGCGGCCGGTCCTCGACGGCGGCACAGTCAAAGAGTGGCTGCCTCTCACTCGCTTCGTGATGAATCAGGACACCGGAGGGGCCATCAAGGGGCCGGGCAGGGCGGACCTTTTCTGGGGAGAGGGGATCGAGGCGGAGCTTTCAGCCGGATACATGCAGCAGGAGGGGAAGCTCTATTTCCTGCTGCTGAAAGAAAAACAGTAGAGTTTTTCCCATGACCGGGAAACTATAGTGGCTTGGCGTTAGAACCATCCCGGGGGCGCGTCACACGAGCCCCCTCCATTGCTTCTCTTCCAACCGTCCTTCAACCCCTCACTGGCCGTTTTCTTTGGTCCTGTGTGAAATGCACAATGCACATATGCGCAATAGCCCAAAAGGAATAACGCAGGAACAAGTATTGTGGTTATCCTGTTGATAATACGACGAATTTTGTTTCGGGCGTCTTGACGAACGTGCCTCACGGGAGTATGCTTCTCTTACGATTCCCTGTTCCTGAACCACGCACATCCCTATATCTTCTCAATCCGTCGCGGGGCATTCGCCATGAGCCTGTCTGTTTTCAGCCCGCATAGCCTCATATCACTCACCGAAAGAACGAGGGGGTCGTTCTGACAAAAACCGGGGAACGACGAGGAGGGATTACCTATGGATAAGATATTGAGAATCGATGTGGGAGCGGCAGGCGGCCCGAAGGCGACGGCAGTGCCGGTGGGCGAATACGCGGGGCTTGGCGGCAGGGCGCTGACATCGGCGATCGTATCGAAGGAAGTACCGCCGCTCTGTCATCCCCTTGGCGCGGAGAATAAATTGGTCATCGCTCCCGGGCTCCTGAGCGGGACCGCCGGCGCCCAGACGGGCCGCATCTCCGTAGGCTGCAAGAGCCCGCTGACCGGCGGCATCAAGGAGTCCAACTCCGGCGGACAGCCTTCCCAGGTGCTGGCAAAGCTCGGCTACAATGCCATCGTGCTCGAAGGGAAACCAACGAGCGACGATCTGTACAAGGTCTTCATCAACAAGGACGGGGTCAAGATCACGAGGGACAACAGCCTGAAGCTGCTCCCGAACTACGACCTCGTCGAGAAGATGAAGAAGGAATACGGCGACAAGATCTGCTGTATCTCGATCGGGCCCGCAGGGGAGATGAAGCTGGGCGCCGCGTCGATCGCCTTCACCGACATGGAGCTGCGGCCGACGCGCCACGCGGGCCGCGGCGGCGTGGGAGCTGTCATGGGCGCGAAGCATATCAAGGTCATCGTCCTCGATTCCACCGGCATGCCGGTCCGCGCGCCCAAGGACCCTGACAAGTTCCAGGACGCCAACAAGCGGTTCGTCGACGGGCTCAAGAAGCACGCCGTCACCGGGCAGGGGCTGCCCGCCTACGGGACGAACGTGCTGACGAACATCCTGAACGAGGTAGGCGGCTATCCTACCTACAACTTCAAGCAGGGACGCTTCGACGGCGCTGCGAAGATTAGCGGCGAGACCCAGGCGGACACCGAAACGAAGCGCGGGGCAAATCCGACGCACGGCTGCCACCGCGGCTGCGTGATCCAGTGCTCGGGTACGTTCAACGACAAGGACGGCCATTACCTCACGAAACAGCCGGAGTATGAAACGGTCTGGGCCCACGGCGGGAACTGCGGCATCAGCGACCTGGACAAGATCGCCATGATGGATTTTCTTGACGACAATTACGGGATCGACACCATCGAGATGGGCGCGACGGTCGCCGTGGCCATGGAGGCGGGCCTCGCCAAGTTCGGCGACGCCGATGCGGCGATCAACTTCATCCATGAGGTCGGCAAAGGCACTCATCTCGGCCGCATCCTCGGCAGCGGCGCGGCGGTCACCGGCAGGGCCTTCGGCGTCGAGCGGGTCCCGGTGGTCAAGGGCCAGGCGATGCCCGCCTACGACCCGCGTGCGGTCCAGGGCATCGGCGTCACCTATGCGACGAGCCCCATGGGCGCGGACCACACCGCGGGCTATGCGGTGGCCCAGAACGTGCTGAAGGTTGGCGGCGACGTGAACGCACTCAAGCCCGAAGGGCAGATCGAGCTATCGAGGAACCTCCAGATAGCGACCGCCGCGATCGATTCGACGGGCATGTGCCTCTTCATCGCCTTTGCGGTGCTCGACCAGCCCGATACGTTCCAGGCGATGCTCGATATGCTGAACGCCTTCTACGGACTGAACCTGGCGGGAGACGGGGTGACCGAGTTGGGAAAGAAGATCCTCAAGATGGAACGGGACTTCAATGCCAAGGCGGGCTTCACCCCGCAGCATGACCGCTTGCCGAGCTACTTCAAGAGCGAGAAATTCGCTCCCCACAATGTCACGTTCGCGGTCAAGGACGAGGACCTAGACAAGGTCTTCAACTGGTAGCAGCGCGATCGGACCGGCAAAAAGGAGAGACGTAGGTCTCTCCTTTTTTATTGCATCGGATGGAAGCCGATGAGCAGGATCGGCAAGGGGACGCGGATAAGACAAGTCTTTATCATGAATGACACGAATAAAACCGGCGGATCCTGCTCTCATTCGTGCCATCGATACATTCGTTCTACTCGTTTCACACAGCATTGGTTACCTATGAATAAGGACAATTCATTGAGGCACGACCGGCATGGTCGATAACCGCTCATCCGAACGAGCGCAGCACCCGCAGCTTGCCTTCGTCGTGAGCGGCCATCTGGTGAGGCGGTTCTTTCTGCTGCTCCAGCAGGGGGTGTGGATACGCGGCAGCGTCGGCTGCAGCGTATCCGCGTTCCTGAAAGAAGAGATAGGGGCCTCTTCGGAGACGATCGAACGGATACAGTCCATCATGGTTGACGGCAAGCCGGTCGATGATATCGGTGCAGTCATGGTGCATGACGGCTCGACCCTTGCTCTTTCCGCGGCCATGCCGGGTCTTGTCGGCGCGACACTCCGCCGCGGCGGGGCCTACTCCTCTTTCCGCAGCACGATCACTTACCAGGAAAAAGAGCAGGCCTGCTCGATCGGGGAAGGGTGGGTGAACATCAAGATCTTCAATCTCCTAATGGAGGAGCTCGGTCCCAGTCTTCTGCGGAAGGGCGTCCGCGTGGACGCCTGGGTCCTTCGCGGTTTCCTTGCCGATTCTGCGGGGGAATCCCTTCATGGGTGCAGCATCGCGCTCGATGGATCGTTCGTCGACGTCGCACGCCTGATGCATGGGTTGGACGAGGGAGGGCCGGAACGCGTGGTCTTGACGGTGACTTCCGCAGGCGTATCATGACGCCGAAGTCCGGCCGCCGGCAATGGGGGGAAAAAGGGCCAGTTCATCACCGTCCCTAAGTGCGTGGTCCGCTGGACGGTGCTCTCCGTTCACGATCCTGAGAAGCCTGATCGTGGCGGGGATATTCAGCGCGCGCACGACATCATCGATGATAGCCTGGTCAGGCAGTTCCATCACAGCTTCATCAGGACCGAATTTCCTGAGTGACGCAAACAGCTTGACCTTCACCTTCATATCGTGATTATACCACTGTCATCATGATTTCCCGGAGGCCCTCTCTTCGCTGCAACAGGATATGACCGGAATCATACCGCGGTCCGACAGGCGTGTGTAGCATATGGACATGACGGCGCGGGCGCATCCCTCCAGACTTTTCGTCGAGGTCACGACGCGGTGCAACCTCCAGTGCGGCATGTGCGTGAAGCAGAACGGCAACGGAGGCATATCCGAAGGCACCATGTCGAGGAAAACGTTCGACGCCCTGGCCCCGGTGTTCCCGCATCTTGACGCCCTCATCCTGAACGGCATTGGCGAGCCGCTGCTCCATCCTGAGCTTGAATCCCTCATCTCGCGCGCACGTGACCTCCTTCCTGACGATGCAACCGTGGGTTTCCAGTCGAATGGCATGCTGCTTCACGACGAGCGTGCGCACTCGCTCGTCGAGGCCGGGCTCGATCGCGTCTGTCTCTCCCTGGATACGGTATCGGACGATAGCTTCCGCTCCCTTCGAAGCGGGGGCGAACTGCGGGGCGTCGAGTCGGCGCTCGCAAGCCTTAACAATGCCAGGAAGATGCACAAGGGGCGTGACCTTAGGATCGGGATCGAGTTCGTGCTGATGCGCAATAACTTCGCCGACTTGCCCAAAGCGATCCGATGGGCCGGCAGCGCCGGCGCCAGCTTTGCCATCGTCACCCAGCTTCTCCCGTACCGGAAGGACATTGTTTCCCAGGCAGCCTATGACACCAATACGACCGCGGCCATCGCGGTCTACAGGCGCTGGAAGGAACGGGCCTCGCAGGAAGGCCTCGATATCCGGCGGTATCTCGATACGGTCACGAAAGTGGGAAGGAGCAGGGACGAGGAGCGAATCGTCGGCCTCGTCGAGCAGATGCGGGCGGATGCGGAATCGCAGGGCATCACGCTGCACCTGGACCGGCTGCTGAGGCGCGATGAAGCGTGGCTGGCATCGGTCGAGCGCGTGCTTGGGGAAGCGCGCGAGGCCGCCCGGGAAGTGGGAATCGAGCTGACACTTCCTGGCATGGCGCCGCGGAACACGAGACAGTGCGAGTTCGTCGAAGGGGGTGGCGCCTTCGTGTCGTGGGACGGTAACGTGCATCCCTGCTATTTTCTCTGGCACCGCTATGCCTGCTATGTCGGCGGCGTCGAGAAGCGGGTCAGGCCCTGGGTCCTGGGCAGTCTGCAGGAGCGTGACATCCTGGCGATCTGGAACGACGTGGATTCCCGGTCTTTCCGGGAACGCGTGCGTGGATACCAGTTCCCCTTCTGCTATGATTGTGGTTTCGCGCTCTGCGACTATGTGGGGGAGGAGGACTTCGAGCAGGACTGCTACATCCAGAAGGTCCCCTGTGGGTCCTGCCTCTGGTGCACAGGTCTCTTCCACTGCCTCCAGTGATGGTCGGTGTCAGCTCAGGCTGTGTGCCATGACCGTTCCGTGATTCTGCACATCTGCATGATATACTGGTGACAGGTGCAATGTCGGTAAGGAGGCTGGTGTCATGTCGATACCGAACGACGAGAGCACGTCATCGCGAAGGCAGGACCAATGCCTCGAGATCTCGTTGCAGCCGGCGGCCTCGACCATCCGGGCCAGCGACGGGAGGGATATTCCTTTCACGAGAGCCGTCCTGACGATCCGCAACGACTGCGACACGGACGTGATCGATCTCGTTCCTCATGCTTCGCTCGGGCAGGAAGGAGGGACGGTCCAGGATGTGTCTCCTGTCTTTGCCCGGCTTGCCGTTCAGTCGATCCCTCCCGGCGAGAGCGTCAGCTGGGACGTGTATGATCTTCTGCTTCCGGCCCACCCAGGAACCGGCAGCAAGGTCCATATGTTCGGTTACCGCGCGGCGCTCAACTGGAGGTTCGACCTCGCTGTGTGGGCCGGATGCCGGTTAAAGGGCTCATCGGGACCGGTGCAGACGCCGGTTGCGCGGTGGTCGTTACGGTGGAGCGTCCCTGATCCGTCTACGGGAGCAGTTGTGCTGTCGATCGAAGATGTGCAGGAGTAGCCCGTTCCGCTGGCCCTCATCACCGGTCGCCCGCCTCAAATTTTAGAATGGATTTGCTGCAAGTTCATCATTCCCGCGAACGCGGGATCCGGAGGTTTGACCCTCTGTCAGTCACTTCATTCCTCGTTCACAGTCTCCCCATCCGTTCTCTTATCCTCCGATGATGCTCCGGTAAAGCCTCCGCGTCCGCTCGTCCGGCTCCATGTCGAGCTCCTGTCGCATTGCCAGCTCATGGCGCTCGTAGATCCGCACCGCTTTGTTCCGCTCTCCCTCGGCAGAATGGCGCTGCATCAGCCACCGGCACGCCTTGTCGTGGCAGGGATCGAACGCGAACATCCGTTGATAGAGTGCGAAGGACCGCGAAAGGTCGCCCAGGCCCTCGCGCGCTTCCGCAGCGTGGTCGACGGCTTCCGTGAACAGCAGCCGCATCTGCTCCCGGGGCCGGGCCGTCCACTCGTCGTAGGGATCGACCGGCAGCAGGTCTCCGACGTAGAGCACGATGGCCTTTTCGTACGCTGCCAGGGCGTCCGCATGCCTGCCCTCCGTCCGTGCGCGGCGCGCCCCTTCGACGGCATCCAGGAATGCGGTCACGTCGGTCCAGACCGATTCTCCGTTCAGAAAAAGCTGCTCGCCGTCCTGGGCAACGGAGGAGCCGTTCCTGGCCGTGCGACCGGGGGGATCGATGGTCCGTCTCAGCCGGTGAAGCAGGCAGTTCAGGTTCGCCTTCTGGCC
>JBAIYC010000337.1:0-2505 GCA_037916085.1 Nitrospirota bacterium
CGGCCGGCGAGTTCTATTTCCATTCGCTCGGCCGTTCCCAGCCCGCGGCGCTCCTTGTAGCCGCATCACACGGCGCGGCAATTGACGCCCTCAGCCGCGGCCAGGCGGACGTCGCGATCGTGAAGAACCGTGTGTGGGACAAGGAGCAGAGCAAGTATGCGGGGCTCGAGAAGGTCGGCGGCGACCCGGGAGAAAATCCGGACAACACGCTGATCGTTTCGACAAAGCTTGACCCCGGCAAGGCGAAGAAGCTCGCGGCCATCCTGCAGGGGCTCAGGGACGATACGTCTCCTGACGCCGCTGCTGTGAAGGATTCACTCAAGATCCAGGGATTCATCCCGACGACGCAGAAGGACTTCAAGCATACGCTGGATTTGCTGAAGAAGGCCGGCGTGACCCGGGACTTTAATTTCAAGTATTGACAGCTCCGGGATGTCTGTACTTTCGGGGGTAGTTATGCTTTTCCAATTCCGGTCGGTTGCGGCGAAGTTCCTGGTTGCCACAATCTCGCTCACTGCCGTCGTCGTCCTCGGCATGGGGATCTTTTTTGCCTTTCGGGGCGCTCATGCTGTCAGAGCCTCGCTTGATTCGAGGGGCGACGCGATCGCTTCCCTGGCGGAGCAGGTAAGCTCGGATTATCTCGAGAATTTCAACTACATTGCCGTCGATGCGCTGCTGGAAGATATCAGGAAGGACCCTGACGTGGCGTTCGTGGCTCTCTACGATGACAAGAACAAGAAACTGTCAAAGGATGACGTGCCGGCTGATATGGGCTCCTACATCGTTTTCGACCGTGAGATCAGGGGACAGAGCAAGAATCTCCTTGCGACGCTCAAGATCGGCTATAACGCGACCGCGGTGATGAAGGGGCTCACGACGAACGTACTGATAGCCGTCGGCTGCGCGCTCCTGGCAATCGCCGTGGCCGCGATTGGCATGGTCCTCCTGGTCGGGGGCCTCACGAGCCCCATCCGGAAATCCGTGGTCGTCGCGGACAGGATTGCACGGGGAGAGCTGGACGTCGAGGTCGTGGTCTCGGGGCGCGATGAGATAGGTCAGCTTCTAGCGAGCTTGAAATCCATGGTAGAGAAGCTGAGGGGCGTGGTCGCCGACGTGCAGTCTGCGTCGGCCAACGTGGCAGCGGGCAGCCGGCAGCTCTCGGCCGGCGCTCAGCAGATGTCGCAGGGGACGACCGAGCAGGCGGCATCCACGGAAGAGGCATCGTCCTCCATTGAGGAAATGAACGCCACGATCAGGCAGAATGCGGACAACGCGCTGCAGACCGAAAAGATCGCACTGAAGTCTGCCGATGATGCCCGGGAGAGCGGAGATGCCGTGACCGCAGCGGTTGTCGCCATGAAGCAGATTGCCGAGAAGATCGGCATCATCGAGGAGATTGCCCGCCAGACGAACCTCCTGGCATTGAATGCAGCCATCGAGGCGGCCCGGGCCGGCGAGCACGGCAAGGGATTTGCCGTCGTTGCGGCGGAGGTCCGGAAGCTGGCGGAGCGGAGCCAGACGGCAGCCCGACAAATCGGCGAGCTGTCGGGCTCAAGCGTCGAGGTAGCAGAGAGGGCAGGCGTCATGCTCGCTAGGCTGGTGCCGGACATACAGAAGACAGCGGATCTCGTTCAGGAGATCAGTGTGTCCTCGAGGGAGCAGGCGGGCGGAGCAGACCAGATCAACGGGGCCGTTCAGCAGCTCAATCGGGTCGTGCAGCAGAACGCCGGCGCCGTTGAGGAAATGGCATCCACAGCGGATGAGCTTGCCGCCCAGGCCGATCATCTGCAACAGGCTGTTGCGTTCTTCAAGGTAGGCGGTGATGCTGTCGGCCGGTCGCTGCCGATGCCGTCGGGGAATGCGACAACGTAAGCGTTGCCGATCGTTCGAAGCGCGCACATGGCAAAGGCCGGCAGGAAGTTCCTGCCGGCCTTTGCTGTTCATGATCTTCCGAGAGCCCTTCTTCGTTGTGCTGCTTGCTATACGCCGCCCTTTTCGATGTTCACCTGTTTCGTCACCTTGTGCCAGGTGAATCCCGTCTCCTTGTCGCCGAAAGGCTCGTAGATGAGCTCCACATCCACGGTCATGCCGTAGTCCAGGATGTTGGTCTTTCCATCCTTGAACTCGGCCGGGAAGGGGATCTCGAACTTCTCGTGCACGGGCTTGCCGGGCGGCAGGCCGTTGTCGAGAAGGATGCCGCTCTTTTCGTAGGGTCCGCGGCCCATCTTGTCGCCGCGGCCGAGCTGCTGGGGAATAGGCATATAGATGCGGGTATGCTTCGCTATCTCTTTTCCTTTTGAATCTTTCGCGGTCACTTCCAGGACCAGCCGGTTGGGGGTTGGTCAGCCGTCCGGTATGGCGTGGCCCGCCCGGTTGATCATCTCGATCTTGACCAGGGTCTGGGGGATCATCTTGGCCTTGTCGCGCCAGATATACCCCATCGCTTCGACGTTGAAGTCCACGGCGGTCTTTGCAAAGTCCACGTTGCTGTAGCTCGTCATATTG
>JBAIYC010000338.1:0-3945 GCA_037916085.1 Nitrospirota bacterium
GCGGTTTGGTGAGCACCAGCCGGTCGCCCGCCCGCGCCCCGGCCTTCAGGATCATCTTCCCCGGGTGGACCGTGCCGGTCACCGCCATGCCGTACTTCGGCTCCCGGTCGTCGATGGAATGGCCGCCAATGACACTGACTCCCGCCTCCGCGGCCTTGTCTGCGCCTCCCCGCATGATCTCGCCCAGCACCTCGATCGGCCCTTCCTTCGGAAAAGCGACAAGGTTCATGGCCGTGATCGGCGTCCCGCCCATGGCGTAGATGTCCGAGAGGGCATTGGCCGCCGCGATGGCGCCGAAATCGTACGGGTCGTCGACGATGGGCGTAAAAAAGTCCACGGTCTGGACGATCGCCATGTCTTCTGCAAGCTTGTACACGCCGGCATCGTCCTCGGTCCCCACGAGGACCCGGGGGTCCGTGACCGGGGGCAGCTTCTTCAGGATCTGGTCCAGCACCGCCGGACCGAGCTTGCATGCTCAGCCGGCGCCATGGCTGAGCGCGGTGAGTTTAAGCGCATTTGTTGTCTTCTCTTCCATTTGTTCCGAGGGCCTCCGTGCCAGGATTGATAGACTAAAGGTAGCATGACGGACTGGTTCTTTCAAATCACTAATGTCGATACATAGTCCTGTTTTGCATCGGTTTGACCTATAGCGGGCCGCCCGCCAGATTCCACTCATCGCTTGACGGGACGGCCTTCTTCCGTTATCTTGACAATGCTACCTTCTCCGGTCCCATGGCAGGCCTTACCTTGCACGATATCGAACGACTCCTCGACTCGACCCACGACGGCATGATCGCCATCGACCGGCAGGAGATCGTCACGCTCTTCAACCGTTCCGCCGAGCGGATCACCGGGCTCCGGGCGACCGACGTCCTCGGCAAGAAGATCGAGGACATCATCCCCACCACCCGCCTTCCCATCGTCCTGCGGGAGGGAAAAGAGGAGCTGAACCGGGAGCAGCGGATCGGTGATGCGGTCATCATGACCAACCGCGTTCCCCTCCGGGACGACGAAGGCAAGGTCATCGGCGCCGCAGCAGTGTTCCGCGACATCACGGAGCTCGCGTCCCTCGCGGAACAGGTCAGCGGCCTCGGCAGCGCCAGAAGCCTGCTCGAAGCCGTGATCGATTCATCGGCCGACGCCATTTCCGTGGCCGACGAGCGCGGGATCAACATCCTCGTGAATCCCGCCTACACGAGGATTACGGGACTTTCGAAGGAGGCCGTCCTGAACAAGCCGGCCACCGTGGACATCGCGGAGGGAGAGAGCATGCACCTTCAGGTCCTCCGGACCGGCAGGCCCGTGAGGAACGTGCGGATGAAAGTGGGCCCGGCGAAGAAAGAAGTGGTTGTGAACGTGGCGCCCATCGTGATCGACGGCATGGTGCGGGGAAGCGTCGGCGTGATCCACGACATCTCGGAGATCATGATGCTCACCGAGGAACTGGCCCGCGTCCGGAAGCTGATCCGGCACCTCAAGGCCGAGTTCACCTGGGACGACATCGTGGGAACGAGCCCGGCGATCCGCGAGGCCGTGGACCTCGCCAGGCGCGCCGCCGGAACGCCCGCGACCGTGCTCCTCCGCGGCGAGAGCGGCACCGGCAAGGAGCTCTTCGCCCATGCCATCCACAATGCAAGCCGGCGGAGCAGCGGGCGGTTCGTCCGCGTCAACTGCGCGGCCCTGCCGGAGTCGCTTCTGGAGAGCGAGCTTTTCGGGTACGAGGAGGGTGCCTTCACCGGCGCCGTCCGCGGCGGCAAGCGCGGCCTTTTCGAAGAGGCGGAGCGGGGCACGATCTTCCTGGACGAGATCGGCGAGGTGAGCCCGTCCATCCAGACCAAGCTGCTCCGGGTGCTGCAGGACAAGGAGATCCGGAAGGTGGGCGGCACCTCACCCGTCACCGTGGACGTGCGCATCATCGCTGCCACGAACGCCGACCTGGAGCGGAAGATCAGGGACGGTTCATTCCGCGAGGACCTGTACTACCGGCTGAACGTCCTGCCCATCGCCATCCCGCCGCTCCGGAATATCCCGGCTGACATTCCCCTGATCGCCCGCCACCTGCTGGTGAAACTCAACCAGCAGTTCGGCAGGGAGGTCGAGGACATATCGGATGATGCCGTGAGGGCGCTTACCGGCCATCCCTGGCCCGGGAACGTCCGGGAGCTCGAGAACGTCCTCGGCCGGGCGCTCATCGCAATGCAGCCGAGGGAAAAGGTGATCGCCGTCGGCCATCTTCCCCCGCTCGAGAGCGGGAAGGCGGGGCCGGTCGTGCCGGAAGGACCGGTGCGGAAACTGGCCGAAGCGATCGCAGACGCCGAGAAGGCCGCCATCGAGCGGGCGCTGCGGGAAACAGGCGGGAACCGCGAAGAGGCTGCCAGGCTCCTCGGCATGGCGGTCCGGAACCTCTACTACAAGATGAAGAAGTACCGGATCAAGCCCTGAGCGGCCGGAGCACGGGGTGGAATGCAGCTGAAACAACACGGCCGGGAGAGGATTCTCCCGGCCGTTGTCTGTTTGTACCTTTTGTGAAGTCGCGTCGGCCCCCTCCCTACGCCTTCTGCAGCACCTTGATAGCCTTAGCGTCGTCGGCCGTCTTCATGACCGTCGTCGCTGTAGCGCCTGAGCTCGTGGTGGCGTAGAAGTAGAAGATATTGATCCCGGCGTCGGCGATAAGCTTCGCGATCCGTTCGAGGGCTCCCACCTGGTTCGGCGTCTCAACGAGCAGCACCGTGGATTCGTGGATCTCGTTGGCGCCGATCCGCATGAGCGCCTGCTCGGCCCTGGCGTAGTCGTCCACGACGAGGGTGAAGGTCGCCTTCTCGCGCAGGCCGCTTGCAGAATATCCCGTTGCCGCAAGAATGTTCACGTTCTGCCCCGCTACGGCTTCCGCGACCTTCGCGGTCAGACCCATGGTGTCCGGGAACATGGCCGTGATCTCCATGCCGGTCTTGACGATGAACTCTGCTGACGACCGCTTCCGAGATGCCGGCGCCGCCTTCACGGAGCGCTTTACGGCCTTCCTGACGGCCTTCTTCTTCGCCACCTTCTTCTTTACCGCCTTCTTCGCCTTCGCCATGGTCGGGGCCCTCGCTTTCTATGCCGATCTCCCTTCAGGGAGGGATACTCCAGAGTATAGCAAACATTTGCCGATGAGGTAATTATTGTGTCTTTGAGCGTCATAGAGTGACGTGATCCCGCCTCCCCTTGAAAGGGAGGGCGAAAAATCAGAGCTTACCACAGGTGATGCACCTGCGCGCGAACGTAGCGGTCGTAGATGGCCCGGATACTCTCCATGGTCGAATCGGAAAGCCGCGGCAGGCCGGCGGCACGGACGTTGTCTTCAGCCTGCGACGGGCGCTTGGCTCCGGGGATTGCGCAGGTCACGGCATCGAACATGAGGATCCATCGAAGCGCCATCTGTGCCATGGTCGCACCTGGCGGGACGAGAGGGCGGAGCTCCTCGACGGCTTTCAGTCCGGTCTCGTAGTCCACACCCGAGAACGTCTCGCCGCGGTCGAAGGCCTGGCCCTCACGGTTGAACGAACGGTGGTCATTGTCCGCAAACGTTGTTGTCCGCGTCATCTTTCCGGTGAGCATCCCGGATGCAAGAGGCACGCGGGCAATGATACCGACGCGGCGGGCTTTCGCTTTCGCGAAAAAGGCCTCGGCCGGACGCTGACGGAAGATATTGAATATGAGCTGAACGGACTGGACGTTGGGAAATTCGATTGCTTTCTCGGCCTCCTCGATGCGCTCAACGCTTACGCCGTAATAGCGCAGCTTCCCCTGCTTCACCAGGTCGTCCAGGATGTCGAACACCTCGGAGTTGTATGCCTCGATAGGCGGGCAGTGGAGCTGCATCAGGTCTATCGTCTCGACACCGAGGTTCTGGAGACTCTCTTCGACGAAGGCGGTCAGGTTCTCGCGGCTATAGCCTTCCACGTC
>JBAIYC010000339.1:0-5073 GCA_037916085.1 Nitrospirota bacterium
GTCAAAAAGTCGCTTGCAAGGGTGTCCGCCGGGGACATCCTCCTGGCGCTCATCCAGGACGGCTATCCCGACGTGGTCAAGGCGTGCCTGGACAATCCCTCCGTTGTGGAAGCGCACCTGTACAAGGTGATCAGCAGAAAGACGACGACCGCAGGGACGATCAGGACGATCGCCGAACACCGCGCCTGGTGCTGCCGTTATCAGATCAAGTTCGCACTGGTCCGGAACGAACATACGCCGCTCAGTCGTACCGTCGGCTTTCTATCGGACCTGAAGCTCTATGACCTGAGAGAGCTATACCGCGACCCCCTCCTGCCGACCGGCGTCAGGCCGGCAATCCACCGCGAACTGCTCGAGCGGGGACAGGATCCGGAGCAGCTTCACGCCGGGGAAGAGGAGCATGTCTATGAGCTTGATGTGAACGATGCCGGGGAACAGAACGGGGAGACAACCGATGCAGGAGGACCGCCTGCGTCATACGGTCCTTCGCCGTCCGAGACCGGGAAAGCCGACGAGCAGTCGGACATTTAGCGGCCGAAGAGCTTTAGCGCCCATCCTTTCCCTACGGTGATAGCTCCGTGGGGACAGAACTCCTGGCAACAGAAGCAGCGAATGCACCGCCGGTAGTCTATGGTCATCCCGCGGGACGCGGATGATATCGCCCGCTGGGGACAGTCCTTCTGGCAGATTCCGCAGCTGATACAGATCTGCCGGTCGATGACCGGCCGCGTGGTAAGCGCGTCCTTGAGACTTTTCCTCGCCCACTCGGGGATTGCCCACTCCATATGCTCCCGCGGCGGAAAGCGGAAATCACGGACGACGACGTCAGCAAGACGATCGCCGACGATGCGGACCTGATCGAGCCTGCAGGCCCCGACTCGTGCGGCTTCCGCAGCCAGGATGACCGGCAGGGATCCCGGCGCTGCGCCGACGAGTGCTGCGGCAACAACGTCCACTGCTACCGGATCGGCGCCGGCGAGCACGACGCCGATCCTTCTGGGGTCCCCGCTGCCGGGACCGTTTCCCTCCATGCCCGTGATCGCATCCATGATCGTGAGGCTCGGCTTGAGAGCGGCCGCAAGTTCCACGAGCATGAGAGCGAAGGCAGCATGGTCCACACCCGTATTGAAATGCCACTGGACCTTGCGTTTTCCCGGAACACAGCCGAAGAGGTTCTTGACCGCACCCGTCAGGACCGTCATGCCGTGGGTCTTGAGCTTCGGAAGATTGATGATGACATCGGCCTCCCGGGCAATCCGTGCGACCTCGAACCGCTGGAACCTGCCGGGCCCCTTGATCATTACTTCCTGACCGAAGTCGGCCAGCGGAACTCCTTCCTCGTCGAGCACTGCAAGGATCCCCGACCTCTCTGCGACGCGCCGGAGGTCGCCGAGACCGGGGCTGTCGCCTACGGTCACATCGGCGCCGGCGCTTCGAGCCAGCCTGATGACTGCCCGCAGTATCTCGGGATGGGTAGTGACAGCCGCCTCCGGAGGGCTGGCCTTCAGCAGATTGGGCTTGAGCAGGACCCTGCTGCCAGACCTGACGAACGCTCTAATGCCGCCCAAGAGATCAACGGCCCGTTCCACAGCGGCAAAGGTCCTGTCTCGGTCATATTCTGTGCATTGCACAAGGGAAACGGTCTCGGCCATCAATGCCCTCATTGTCATCGGTGCATGCATGAATCCCGGGGGATCCTGCTCTGCTCGGACTCGTTGTTCAGCCCTTCCCTGCCCTGTCATTCAGAGAACGTGGCCCGAAAAGGGACAAAAAAAGCAGGGCATCTTGCCCTGCCTCGTGCTCTCTCTGCCAGTTCTGCTCGTCCGCGGCCATGCCGCGGCGTATCTACTGAACGATGCGGTTCATCTCCACACCAAGATAGTCTGCGAGAAGTTTCACCGTCCGGGGCTTCATAGTGATTCCCTTGAGCGTCCGGGAGACTGTCACCTTATGGATGCCCAGATTGTCTGCGATCTCGGTATAGCTTAGACCTTTTTCCAAGCGTTTCTTCTCGAGAACATCAATATTGTACATGCGACAGTCCTCCTTGGTCTCTCCCCCAAGCCAGCGAGCCCTGATCTCCCTCAACCATATAACCCTGTAATGTGATAGTAGTATAGCACAAATATTTGCAGGATGAAGCGCTGACTGGACTATTTTTTACACTAGCTTATTGCAACTTCTTGCATCTTCTAACAGATAACGAAGACTATATCCATCTGTTATATGCCATCCGGATCCGGTTACTTCGCTGTCCAGCGGTGAGGGACGTGGCAGGATATGCAGCTGCGTTCCGTGCGGTGAGCGCGCCTCTTCTGGAGCACTTCGGCTGTATGGCACCGCAGGCAATCCTCGTCGGTCGGTTTGATCTTCGTGTGCGGCTTATGGCACTCATAGCAGTTCAGGCGGGCCATAGGCACTTTCTCGGGGAACGAGGTCTTCGGCGACGACCGGTGACAGGAGAGACACCTCTCCCGGTCGGGAATGAAGGTCCCCCCGCTCCTCGGCGAGAACGGATGACAGGTCATGCAGGAGGTCTCCTCCATTCCCACGCCATGGATCTTCCAGTCCCGATGACAGCGGAGGCACGCTCGCTTGTCGGGGAGGAAAGCATGAACGGACCGGGTGTGGCAGTCCATGCAGACAAGCTTTTCGACAATGACATGGCGCGCGTGACCCGTAGATTTGTTCACCGAGATGGCACCCTGCTTGGTGGCCTCGTCCCAGTGGCAGCGCGTACAGGTCTTCCAGGGGGTCACGTTCCCATGAGGCTCCGGCGTCTTGCGGTCCGTCGTGAAGACGAACTTGACAAGAAGACGGTTCTGCTCGATGATTCCCAGCTGATGGCACTCCTGGCAGGCAATGAAGCGGTGCCCGCTCTTTTTCCAGGCGGCATAGGCCTCCTCCATCAGGTGACAGCTGTTGCAAAATTCGGGGTTCTTCTGGATGTAGGTATAATACCGAAGAGCCAGGATGATGCCAACGACCGAAATGAACAGCATGATCGCAACAAGGACGGTCTTCTCCCGAGGAGTCAACCCGCGATCGAATCTATCGAAGAGGTTTTCGAGGAACTTGATCATAGGAGATCACTGCTACGAAATCAGCAGTTCGGCGATCTGCACAGCATTCAGCGCAGCACCTTTGCGCAGGTTGTCCGACACTATCCACAGGTTCAGGCCGTTCATGACCGTTTCGTCCTCCCGAACCCTCCCGACATAGACCTCGTCCTTCCCGGACACATCGATCTGCAGCGGATAGATATTTCGGGACGGATCATCATAGACGATGACGCCTGGCGCCTTCGAAAGGATGGCCCGCGCCTCGTTCGCACCGATCTTCTTTTCGGTCTCGATATTGATTGATTCCGCGTGACAACGAAACACCGGCACCCGAACGGCAGTAGCAGTCACCCTGATGGAGTCGTCCTCCAGGATCTTGCGCGTCTCATTGACCATCTTCATCTCTTCCTTGGTGTAGCCGTTCTCCAGGAAAGAGTCGATATGGGGCAGGCAATTGAAAGCTATCTGGTGCGGATATACCGACCGTTCCACGTCCTTGAAGTTCATGAGAGCGATGGTCTGCCCTGCCAGTTCGTCCATTGCCTTCTTTCCTGTTCCGGAAACAGATTGAAACGTGGTCACGACGATGCGCTTAATATTCGCCGTATCATGCAGGGGTTTCAGCGCAACGACCATTCCGATGGTCGAACAGTTCGGATTGGCGATGATGCCGCTATGTCTCTTCAGGGCCTCCGGATTCACCTCCGGCACGACCAGTGGCACCTTGGGGTCCATGCGAAAGGCGCTGGAATTGTCGATGACCACGGCGCCAGCCTTCACCGCCGCCGGAGCAAACTCAAGGCTGCGATCACCGCCGGCCGAGAAGAGAGCGATGTCAACACCATCGAAGGAATCCTTGGCGAGCTTGCCGACCGTCCAGCTCTTCCCACGAAATTCGAGCCGCTCTCCCTCGGAACGTTCCGAAGCAAGAAGCACAAGGCTGGAGACCGGAAAATCCCGCTCCTGCAGAATTTCGATCATCTCGCGGCCAACAGCACCCGTTGCGCCAGCAATGGCAACGACGTATTTGTCTTTCTTCTTTAACATCCAGTTTCGTTTACCGCTATGACGCAAAGGACGCAAAGGAAGCGCGGAATCTTGTCTCATTCCTACCTTAAAACCTTCGCGTTCTTCGCGTCTTCGCGGTTCAATAAGTTCTGTTTCTACTTCTCCACAATGATCCGGAGCATTCTCCGGAGCGGTTCGGCCGCGCCCCACAGGAGCTGATCTCCGCAGGTGAATGCGTTCAGGAACGTGGGCCCCATGTTCATCTTGCGAAGCCGTCCGACAGGTACCGTCAGCGTGCCGGTTATCGCGGCAGGAGTGAGCTCCCGCATCGTGATTTCACGGTTGTTCGGTACGACCTTCACCCACTTGTTGTGCTTCGCAATCATGTCGGTGATCTCGTCGAGCGGCACATCCTTCTTCATCTTGATCGTGAGTGCCTGACTATGGCACCGCATTGCGCCGACGCGCACGCAGGTCCCGTCGATAGGAATGGGCTTCTTCTCCCGGCCGAGGATCTTGTTGGTCTCCGCCTGCCCCTTCCACTCTTCCTTGCTCTGGCCGTTATCGAGCTGCTTGTCGATCCAGGGAATGACCGAACAGGCGAGCGGCACGCCGAAGAAATCCTTGGGGTAGGCATCGGAGCGGACATGATCGGACACCTTCTTATCGATCTCTAGGATCGCGCCGGCAGGATCGTCAAGGAGTGTCTTGACAGAGGCATGGGCCGAGCCCATCTGCTTCAGAAGCTCACGCATGTTGTTCGCGCCGGCGCCGGAGGCCGCCTGGTAGGTCATTGCGCTCATCCACTCCACGAGATCGCGCTCGAAGATGCCACCCAGGGCCATCAGCATGAGCGACACGGTGCAGTTGCCGCCAACGTAGTTCTTGATGCCCTTGGCGAGACCGTTCTTGATCACATTGAGGTTGACGGGGTCAAGGATGATGATGGAGTCATCGGTCATGCGGAGCGTCGACGCCGCGTCGATCCAGTATCCCTTCCAGC
>JBAIYC010000340.1:0-3422 GCA_037916085.1 Nitrospirota bacterium
TCACCGTTTCGAAATCGCCCGCGCCCTGCTCCAGCAGCCGCTCGAGCGACGTCACGCGGCCCGCCGGCGTCTGGTCCTTGTCGTCGAAGGCCTGGACGACAACGTGCTTGATGCCCAGGTCCTTGAGCTTGGCAACCTGGCCTTTCACGTCCTTGTCCCACGGCGTGATGCTGTTGTACAGGAACTTGTCCTGCACCCCGAGCTTCGATATATATTCCGTCGCCTTTGCGCGCTGCTCCGCCACCCACATGTCGATGCCGAAGGGCATCTTGGTGGTCTCAAGGAAGAAATCGATGTAGATCTTCGCCTCGTCGGGCGTGTTCGCCACCATGGCCACCATGCCGGGCACGCCGGTGGACGCGGCGAGGGATTCCTGCTGCTTGATCAGCTCGGCCGCGCGCTTGCGGTCGAAGTTGCCCTTCCGGTCCTCCATGATCTTGTCCTTGTTGTGGAACATGGACGCGATCAGGAGCGGCGGCCGGTCGCCGGGCTGCCCACCGATCTTCGTGCCAGCGAGGGTAAAGACCTTCTGCTCTGTCCGAAAGCGGAACATTCGATATCCTCGTTTCTTTCAGTTCGTCATTCCCGCGAAAGCGGGAATCCAGTAGCGTTCAATAATAAAGTCCCTGGATTCCGGGTCAAGCCCGGAATGACGGCATAAGGACGTGCATAGGTAGATATATAAGTCCGGGGGAGGCGAAAGAGCGCCTCCCGTGTGGCAGTCCTTAGAACACGCCGTGGTCGAACTTGGGCTGCGGGAGATACTCCCACTTCTCGCCCTTGCGGTACTTGCCGGCGATGTCGATGCACTTGAGCGCATACTCGAAGGCATAGGGGATGCCCGGTCCGCCGGGAACGAAGCCCGCGAGGATCATGCCCACCGCGGCCGCCTCGAAGATCTCGCCGTCCGTGGCCCCCGCGTTGATCGCCGGGATCACATGGATGATGCAGCGGGGCGAACAGTAGCCCACGCCGCCGGACATGAACATCAGCTCCTTGTGCTTCCGGGACAGCGCCCCATCGCCGAAGATGCTGGCGTAGAAATCGGCGAAGGTCCTGCCCGGCTCCGGCGTCACGGTGTTGATGATCTGGAACATCCTCGGCACGAACCCGCACTGCTTCTTCATGTACTCGTTCACTTCTTCCACTGTCATCTTCTTGTCAGCCATTTTACGTTCCTCCCGCTGGGCCTCGGCGTTTGACGCCAGGCCGAAGAATTTCTTCAATTCGTCCAGAATGCCCACTCCTGCACCTCCATCTGCTGCCTGCTTTTTTGGGGCCGGTTCACCTCCTTCTCTAGGAACAATTTCGAAATGCGAAGCGCGAGATCCTGAATGGTACATCCGTATTCGACATTGTTAGAGCTTGTATGCGAGCGCCACGTCGTGGAACTTCCGGATGTTCTCGTAGGGGATCGTCGGCGGAATGTCGCATCCGGGAACCAGGATGAAACCCTTTGCCGTTCCGACGACGTTTATGACATCGCGGCAGGCCTTTTCCACCCCCGCGGAATCCTGGTTGAGCAGCACATGCACCGGCGCCACATTGCCGCCGAAGCTCATCTTCCCTTCCAGCGCCTCTTTCGCCTTGGCAATGTCCACCTTCTGGTCGAAGAAGATCGTGCTCGCCCCCGTGGCCGGGAAGAGATCAAGCCGGTCGCTGGTATTGCCGCAGATATGCAGGATCGAGTGCACGCCCTTGCTCTTTGCCCAGCCGGTGAGCTTCTTCAGGCCCGGCACTGCGAAGCGCTCCATCTGCTTCTTGTTGATCAGATCCCCCGATGCTGTCGGATCGGCGATGCTGATGCACTCGAGGCCGCCCTGCACCAGCGGTTCGTAGAGGTGGATCAGCAGGTCGGCGCAGAAATCGACCGTCTTCTCGACGAACGCCGGCTTCTTGAAGGTCGCCTTCATGAACTGCTCCTCTCCGACCATGCGAGCCGCAAGCGTGAACGGCCCCCAGCAGGTCATGGTCACGAGATAGGTGTCGCCGATCTTCTCCCTGACTCGCCGGGTAGCCTCGAGCACGGCCTGGACGACCGGCTCCTTGTGGACATCGGCTATGTTGAGCTTGGCCAGGTCCTGTTCGGAGTTGACGAAATGGGAGGTCAGGTCGGGTGCGCCCATTTCACGGTACTTGATCCCGACCCCGAAGGCCTTGCCGAGCGCGACAGCATGGAAGTTGTTGAAGCCCGAGCCGACGTAGACGACGTCGCTTCGGATCCGCGCCGACTCTGTCACGCACATCTCGGTCATTTTCTGCGGATCGTGAGCCAGCGCCTCAAAGGTCGTCCCGAAGTCCTTGATCGACCACATGCCGGCGCCGAAGAGGGTGACTGGCAGCCGGTCGGGCTTGCCTCCCTCGTAGGCCCTGAGGATCACTTCCTTCGGTTTCATGGCATCTCCTTTCTTTTTCCTGTGAACCCTGGCGTCAGACCCCGGTGGCATGGAAGGCGCGCTTGAAGGCCTCCATATCGAGCGGCGATCCGACGCCCAGAGCCCCTTCGCAGTGCTCGTTGCTCCCCGTGCAGAGGATGGGCAGGTCCGGCCTGATGGACCTGATGATCTGCACCGCGTCTTCCGTTGAAAGGCCGAAGGGCTCGGAATCGACGATAAGGACGTCGAACGCACCCTCCATGACCTTCTGGACAGCGAACGCAGGGTGCTCGACGGTATCGACCGCGTATCCTTCGTCGCGCAGGACGCCGTACAGGTTCTTTATGAGCATGGGATCGGAGGTACAGAGCAGGATGTTCTTCATGGCAGTTAGGAAGAGTGCATTTCCAATGCCAGTCCGGAGAAGATCAGGCTCCGGGACCGCCCGGCTCCGGAGCAATCGGCGCGGCGTCCGGGCTAAGGAGGGTCGCGCGCGAATCCGCGTCATTCTTGGACGAAAGCCTGCTGTGACGAGACAGGAGCTTTGCGGACCTCTTTCCCTCCACAGCTGTCCGCGTCAAGCCATGGCTTTACATTATCGACATCGGTAGAGTAGATGAAGAATTCCCCAGCCGCTGGGGCAGAATGCCCCAATGCTCGCTGCAAAGCCTGATGATAATTGGACGGGGATTTTCGCGGATTGACGCGGACCTAGACTTAAGGACTTTTTGAAGGTTCCATATTGTCATTGCGAGGAGCGGAGCGACGCCAGCAGAAAGTATTTAACCCGCGCGATGGTTTGCTTTATCCGCGTTCATCTGCGTCCCATTGCCTGGATTCGCCTCATGGCACTTCCATTGCACGTCTTTCCCGCATGAGAACGACCGTCGTCACAGGCGTGCTCGGCTCCGGTAAGACCACGTTCATCCAGAACTTCCTCAGGAAGTCGAAGGAGAAGGCCGTTGTCCTGGTGAACGACTTCGGCACGGCAGGCATCGACGGCGAGATATTCTCCGCCAGCGGCATCGAGTCCGTGGAGCTCCCGAG
>JBAIYC010000341.1:0-1727 GCA_037916085.1 Nitrospirota bacterium
CGTTCACGACCACCGGGAGCTTGCCGAGCCGGCGGGCAAGCCCCGCGACGGCCGCCACGGTCCCGTCCGAGGTCCGCGGGCCCCGCACGACCTCAACAAGCGGCATCTTCTCCACGGGATTGAAGAAGTGCATGCCGACCACCCGGTCGGGCCGCTTCGAGACCGACGCCATCTCGGTGACCGATAGGGACGAGGTGTTGGACGCGAAGATCGCTCCTTCCTTCGCTGCGGCCTCGAAGTCGCGAAGCACCTGCTTCTTCACGTCCATGTTCTCCACCACCGCCTCGACGGCGATGTCGATGCCGCCGAAACCGCTCATGTCCGTGGCGGCGGAGATGCGGTCCATTCCGTCGCGCGCCTGCAGCGTATCGAGAATGCCTTTTTTCGCCCGTTTTTGAAAGAGCCCGAAGGCCGCGCGCAGCCCCGCGCTGACCGCTTCCGGCGCAATGTCCTTCATCCGTACGGCCATGCCCTTCTCGGCGAAGAGCTGGGCGATGCCGCCGCCCATGATGCCGGCGCCGATGACGCCGGCGCGCTGCACGGTGGGACCGGAGGTCGGCTGGTCACGCTTGAGCATCTCGTTCAGGTAGAAAACATGGATGAGGTTCTTCGAGACCTCGCTCGTGATGAGCGGCCCGATCAGCGAGGATTCGCGCTCGTATCCGGCCGCGGCGCTGCGGGAGAGGCCGGTTCTCACAGCGTCGAGCGCCGCGAGAGGGGCGGGATAGTTCCCTCTCGTCTCGGCGAAGACCCTCTTCCGGGCCTGCGCATAGATGAGGGCGCGTCCGAGCGGATTGCTCTCAAGAAGAGCGATGGGGTGCGGCCGTCGCGCGCGGACGCCGGAAGGCCTCTGTTTGCCGACAGCCTTCCTTGCCGTCTCAACAGCGACGGACAGGAGCGTCTCCTTGTAGGTCACTTCATCGGCAAGGCCGATCCTCTTTGCCTTCTTCGGATGGACGGACTTGCCGGTCAGGATCAGTTCCAGGCCGTTCGCGAGGCCGACGAGGCGCGGGAGCCGCTGGGTGCCTCCGAAGCCGGGAAGGATGCCGATCCGGACCTCCGGCAGGCCGAGCACGGTCCGGGGGTCGCTGCTTAGGACGCGATGGGAACAGGACAGCGCGAGTTCGAGGCCCCCGCCCAGACAGGCGCCGTGGATGGCGGCCACGGTCGGGAAGGGCAGGGCCTCCAGCTTGTTCATGACCGCCTGACCCTTCCGGCTTAGCAGGGTTCCCTGTGCCGCGTCGGTGATGTCACGGATCTCGGCGATGTCGGCGCCGGCGATGAAGGTGCCCGGCTTTCCGCTTGCGATGACCAGCGCCTTCACATCTCGCCGCGTGGCTAGGTCATCGAGCACGCCGTCCAGCTCGTCCATCACCGGCGTGGTGAGCTTGTTCACCTTCTCACCGGGCAGATCGAAGCTGAGGACAGCGATGCCGTCGGGTCTTGCGTCAAGGGTGAATGCCGACATAGTCTTCCCTGTTCTCAAAGCAGATTGAACCGCGAAGGCGCGAAGTACGCGAGGAAAACCTCGCAGCCACGGATATTCAATAGTCTTGCCTTCCTTGCGTCCTTTGCGTCCTCGCGGTGAAAACGGTACTGGATCCCTACGTTCTTTCCACGATCATCGCCCCGCCCTGGCCTCCGCCGATGCACATCGTTGCGAGGCCGATACTGAGGCCGCGCCGCTCCATTTCCTTGAGCAGGGTGACCACGATGCGGAGCCCTGA
>JBAIYC010000342.1:0-6268 GCA_037916085.1 Nitrospirota bacterium
TGCTCCGGGGCTGCATCGGCACCTTCCAGCCGGCGGAAAAGGACGTGGCCACCGAGGTCGTCCGGAACGCCGTCAGCGCCGCGACCTGCGACCCCCGGTTCACCTGCGTCGAGGCCCGTGAACTGCCTGACCTTGAGTATTCCGTGGACGTCCTGACCACGCCCGAACAGGTCAGCGGCCCGGAGGGCCTTGACCCGAAACGCTACGGCATCATCGTCCAGGCAGGCGGGAGGCGCGGCCTGCTCCTCCCGGACCTCGAAGGCGTGGACACGGTGGACCATCAGGTGAACATCGCCATGCAGAAGGCAGGCATCCGGCCGGGCACGCAAGTGACCCTGTATCGCTTCGAAGTGAAGCGGTACCACTGAAGATCAATTCTCACCACGGAGTCACGGAGACACGGGGAAAGACAAGGCATTCCTGCAACGGAGTGAAGACCAGGGACCAGATTCGCTTTCATCTGTGGTTCTCTAGATTTTCTCCGTGCCTCTGTGCCTCCGTGGTGGATTTCAATCCTATTTCTTTTCAAGGGAGGAACACAAAGGTAATGGAAAGCAGACCCGATCGAGGCAGCATGGATGAAGCGCAGAAGGCAAAGCTCATTTTCATCTCCCTGGCAGCAGTCGTCACGATCCTGCTTATCATCAGCTTCGTGTACGGCAACAAGGCGCGCCAGGCGCGGGACGCCGCACTTCGGGACGTGGAGGCATTGAAACAGGACAATGTACGACTGTCACAGTGGCTCGAGGAGCGCACCCAGGAGGTCGAGAAGTACAAGAAATCGCTGGAGGAATGCAAGGCCAAACCCAAGGCCAAGCCCAAGGCAGCCGCCAAGAAGCCCGCAAAGAGCAGCAAGAAAGCAGCGAAGAAGAAGACCACCGGCAACTAGCGCAGACCGGCGGTAGGCCCCGCGCCACGCCAGGAAGGATGGGACCTTTCTATGGCCAGCCAGCGTATTGCGTCCTACGAATACAAGAACGACTATTTCTACATCGTTATCCGGCAGGCACCCGAGCTCGGCGCCAATTCCTTCGTGTACTGCTGCGGCATCAACATGCCGCGCTTCGACCCCATCTGCTGGGGCAAAGCCGGCATCTGCTCCAACCCGGCGTTCAAGGGCCTTCAGCAGCTCCGGGCCGATGTCTCATCGCTCGTCCTGGACATGGGTAAGAGGACACGCAGCGCCCAGGACTTTCCCTGCGACGCCATCACGCCGCCGGTGGGCACGGGCTGGTACCGCGAAACGCCCCTCGTGATCGAAGGGGCCGCCACGACGGACATGAAGAAGGTCCTCGAGTACAGCGCGCTGGACCTGGTCAAGACGGTGCTCACGGTATGCGCGCCCGAAGCAAAGGTGCCGTTCCCGCTACTGCCTTCCCTGCAGATGCAGAAGTACCTGGACAAGCTGAACGTGAAGAACTACCGCGAGGCCGCACCGCCGCCGATCGCAAAACCGCAGAGGAGCTCGTAGCGCGCCAGCAGCGGCCGCGGAACATGGAACGGAAGGACGGGGACCATGGCCATCAAGCGGGTCGAATCCTACGAGTACAAGAACCGGTATCTCTATATCATCGTTCGGCAGGCTCCCGAATACGGTGAACGGTCGTACATGCTCTGCTGCGGCATCGACATCATGAGGTTCGACCCGCTCTGCCGCGGAAAGAGCGGCATCTGCTCGAACCCCGCCTTCAAAGGGCTCCAGCTCCTTCGCGCCGACATCGCGGCCATCGCGCGGAAGAAGGGAGCGACCTCCCGTCCCCTTCACTTCGGGGAGTGCATGCTCGTCTCCCCGCGGGGAGAAGGCTGGTACCGCGAGAGCATGCTCCTGGACGATGTCACGCCACGGACGGCCAAGGACATCCTGCAATACGGGGTCAGGGACCTCCTGACCAAGGTGCTCACGGTCTGCTCGCCGCAGACCAAGGTCCCTCAGAAGCTGCCGAACCCGCCGCAGCTCCAGGCATGGATAAGATCGCTGGAGAAGAAACAAGGTTGAATCGGCTCAAGGCAAGCATCTCACCACGGAGACACAGAGAAAAGCCATACTTCCCTGCCACGGATAAGCACCGATATATACTGATAAGATTCGCAGACCTTCTGCTCGCTTCAGTTTGTGTTTATCTGTTGTTTACGCTCTTCTCCGTAGCTCCGTGCCTCCGTGGTTAATGTCAGACGATGACATCAGTCGCGATCATCAAGGATGACCGGTACCTGGAGCACAGCGCCGGAGACCATCACCCCGAGAGTCCGAACCGACTCCGGGTGATCCACGAGCTGATCCTGAAGGAGTTCAGCGACCTCCCCCTCATCCAGCCCCGCCTCGCCACCGAGGATGAACTCGCCGCAGTCCATGACCCGTTCTACATCCAGGCCATCGCGAACACCGAGGGAAGGGCATTCAGCCGGCTCGACGCCGATACCGGCCTCTCGGCCCGCACGTACGAGATCGCCCGTCTGGCCGCCGGGGGCCTGCTTAACGCCGTTGACGCCATCCTCGCTCCGCAATCCTCAATCCGCAATCCGCACTCGGTGTTTGCATTTGTCCGGCCCCCGGGCCACCACGCGGAGCCTTCACGCGGGATGGGCTTCTGCATCTTCAACAATGTCGCGATCGCGGCGGAATACGCCATCGAAAAACACGGGCTCCAGCGCATCCTGATCGTCGACTGGGACCTCCATCACGGCAACGGCACCCAGCGTTCCTTCTATGACCGCAGGGACGTCCTCTACTTCTCGTCCCACCAGTTCCCCCACTATCCCGGCACCGGCGACTTCGACGAGGTGGGAAGCGGCAACGGCGAAGGCTTCACCGTGAACGCCCCTTTCCCTGCGGGCTTCGGCGACGCCGAGTATGCCGAGGTCTACAGCCGTATTCTCCGGCCCATCGCGCTCGAATACAAACCCGAACTAGTGCTCGTCTCGGCAGGCTTCGACCCCTACGTGAAGGACCCGCTCGGCGGCATGCAAGTAACCGGAAAAGGGTTCGGCAACCTCGCGTCCATCGTCCGCGAGATCGCGGAGGAGACCTGCGGCGGCAAGGTGCTGATCACCCTCGAAGGCGGCTACAATCCCGACGGACTGCGGGAGGGCGTGCGCGAGGTCCTGAAAGCCCTCCTGGGTCCGCAGAAGTCTGTGGAATCGCACGCCACGCCCGCCGCCGAACGCATCATTCAGACCGTCATCTCCCATCAGAAGAAGTACTGGAAGGGACTAAAATAGGATACTCTTGCTCTACGCTGTCATTCCCGCGAAAGCGGGAATCCAGCGTCTTATTGCTGTCATTGCGAGCGACCGCAGGAAGCGCGGCAATCTCGTAGTCAGGTACGAGATCGCTACGTCGTTTCTTTCCTTGCAATGAACCTTTTGGAAGCCTTTCCAATTCGTCGTTCCAGACTTCCCAGCGGTGAATGGTCAAATCCGCTTGAGCGCCGGCTAGGCGAGAGCATTGTTCTTGCTAAACTCGCTAACACCGCAGATTCGTTCTTTACTATCCATATATGGATTGACAATCACTGGCTATCTGGAGAGATATGAAAATCTTCGGCCCGTCAAAAGATCAAGTTTGGAAGGAATTTGCGGATTCTATAGGCGGCAACTTCCATACCAGCGGCCACGGATTATGGGTCGAGGAAAGCGGAATTCTCGCCCGGTACAAAGAACTGGAAATTAAACTCGATACTTATCGAAATCTTCTCAGCAGACGGTTTCCCGCGTACACCCGAATTAAAACTTACTACTATTCAACGAGCCCGATCAACTTCACAATCAGAGATAAGATATGGTTCGATTTGCTTTTCGGCTTTCTGCCGCATTACCAAGTGAAAACCGATGACCGAGAATTCAATCGGGCTTTTTTTGATGTGATGGGTCAGATGAGTTGAAGCTCCACAAGTTGCTTTCATTTTCAATTATTCGACACCTTCTAAAAGAAGTATCGACCCTTGAGCTAAAGAGTCGCGATAAGAAAGGATGGGGGATGTTTAGCACCAATTTCAAGCCGGGAACCTTAGAGCTTTACCTCCGAGTTCCCGGTATCGTGAAAGACGTCGAAAAGCTGAACAGGCTATACCGGTTGTTTTCCGAAGTGTTAGACCGTTTGGAAGAAATAGGCGGGCGTACTGTGGCCCGCGAGAAATACAACGACAACAGGCAGGTCCACAGCGACGCGCCATAAGGCGGCCCGTGACCGGCGCGTTCCCCCTTCCCCGCATTGACTTCCCCTGTTTTTCTCTGTATTATTCAGGACGTATGCCTCTCTACCTGTACAAGGCCGTTCGTGAGGACGGCTCCTCCATCGCCGATGAGGTGATGGCGGGTACGACCGCCGAGGTACGCCAGGTCCTCGAGGCAAAGGGCTACCTCGTCCTCGACATCCAGAAGAAGTCCGCCGGCCTCACCGGCGGACGGGCAAGCCAGAAGGACTTTCTCATTTTCAACCAGGAGTTCATGACCCTTGTGAAAGCGGGCCTTCCCATCCTCCAGTCGCTGGAGATCCTCCACCGCCGCATGGAGAAGCCGGCCTTCAGGACCGCCCTGGCCGGGATCATCGAGGCCGTCAAGGGAGGGACCGCGCTGTCCGACGCCATGGCGGCCCACCCCCTGGTCTTCTCGCCGCTTTTCACCTCCACGGTGCGCGCGGGCGAGCAGAGCGGCGCCCTCGTCGACGTGCTGAAGCGCTACATCGAGTACCAGAAGCGGATGCTCGCGGTCCGCAGGAAGCTCGTGAGCGCCCTGGCCTATCCCGTCTTCCTCGTGGCCGCCCTTATCGCCGTGCTCTCGCTCTTCTTCCTCTACATCATCCCCAACTTCACCCAGATGTACAGCGAACAGGCGGGCAAGCTGCCCGCGCTGACGCAGATGCTCATCACGTTCACCAACGTGGTCTCCAAGGGCGCCCCCCTTATCCTGCTGGCCCTTGCCGGGGCCGGCGTCGGCGTCTATCTCTGGCAGAAGACCGATGCGGGACGGCAGGCCCTGGACGCGTTGAAGCTCCGCGTCCCGCTGGTCCGAACGGTCCTGACCCAGTACCTCCTCTCCCAGCTTACCCGCACGCTGGCAACCGTCCTCCGAGGCGGCATCCCGCTGGTGCAGGCCCTGGACACCACGGCCGGCGTGATCGGGAACCGTGTAATCGGCCGCAGGCTTACGAAGACGCGGGAGCTCGTGACCGAAGGCGTGGGCCTGGCCGACGCCTTCGAGCGCACAAGGCTCGCCCCGGACATGACGGTCCGCATGATAGAAGTGGGCGAATCCTCCGGCGACCTTCCCGCCATGCTGGAAGATGTCGCCGATTTCTATGAGCAGGAAGTGGAGAGCCGCCTCACGGTGATCACGACCATGATCGAGCCGGTCCTGATGCTCACCATGGGCATCGTGATCGCATTCATCGTCGTGGCGCTCTACCTGCCGATCTTCGAGATGGGAGCGAGGCTCAAATGACATCCTTCCGGCGAAAGCGGCTCGGCGAGATCCTGGCTGCCAAGGGAATCGTGACGGCAGCGAAGATCAACGAGGCCCTGGCCAGGGCGGACAACCGCCAGAAGCGGATCGGCGAAATCCTCATGGCCGAGTCTCTCATCACCGAGGAGCAGCTCGCCCAGTCGCTTGCCGAGCAGCGCGACCTGCGCTACGCCGACCTGTCGGACTACCGCGTCAAGCCGGCGTTCTTCGAGACCATCCCCGTGGACGTCATGCAGCGCTACCAGTTCGTCCCGCTCGAGGACACGGGCGACGCCCTCGTGATCGCCGTGGCCGACCCCACCAACATCCCGGCCATCGACGACCTGGAGCTGCTGCTCCAGCGCCAGATCGAGGTCTGCGTGAGCACCCCCTCGGGCATCGAGGCGGCGCTCCAGAAGAGCGGATCATCGGAGCGGGTGCTCCAGGCCGTCTCGGAGGACTTCAAGTTCCACATCGTGAAGGAGCAGGAGGACGGCGGCGAGGAGGTGCTCTCGCTGGAAAGCATCGAGAAGGACGAGAGCCCCATCATCCGGCTGATCCACACCACGATCTTCGACGCCATCCAGCGCCGCGCGAGCGACATCCACATCGAGTCCACGGACAAGAACGTGGTGATCAAGTACCGCATCGACGGCGTGCTCTATCCCGCCACGGAACCCATCGACATCAAGTTCCACAGCGCCATGGTGTCGCGCATCAAGGTCATGAGCGACCTGGACATCGCCGAGCGCCGCGTGCCCCAGGACGGACGGTTCAAGATCCGCACCGGCACGAAGACCATCGACTTCCGCGTCTCCATCATGCCCTC
>JBAIYC010000343.1:0-1735 GCA_037916085.1 Nitrospirota bacterium
GGGGTTGTCAAGAAGAAATCGGTACGTTGCGCCTGCCCCGGAGCATGTTTCCTGTGATATGATATTCAAAGATTCCATAGCGTTGTTGTCCAATATTTTCCTCGTCAGGTCCTGTTCCTGAGAAAGCGCCTTATCCCGAAAGGAACCTCCATGAGCCGCCTGTTCTCACCGCTGCAGCTTCGCTCGGCGACGTTCCGCAACCGCATCTTTGTGTCCCCCATGTGCCAGTATTCGAGCCGCGACGGTCTGCCCACGGAATGGCATCTTGTCCACTTGGGGTCGCGGGCCGTGGGGGGTGCGGGCCTGGTGATGGTCGAGGCGACCGCCGTGAGCCGCGAGGGCCGGATTAGCCCTGATGACAGCGGCATCTGGAGCGATGCCCACGCTGAAGCGTTCGCGCCTATCGCGCGGTTCATCGGCGGTCAGGGTGCTGTTGCGGGGATCCAGCTCGCCCATGCCGGACGCAAGGCCTCAACGGACCTCCCGTGGCGGGGCGGCGGTCCGCTGGGACCGGACCAGAGGGGCTGGCAGCCGGTCGCGCCCTGCGCACTGCCCTTTGCACGAGGCCATCCGGTCCCGCGCGAAGCCTCTGTAGGGGACTTGGAGACCATCCGTGGTCAGTTCGAGGCGGCGGCCCGAAGAGCTCATGCCGCCGGCTTCCGGGTCGTCGAGATCCATCTTGCCCACGGCTACCTGCTTCACGAGTTCCTCTCGCCGCTCACGAACCAGAGGAAGGATGAATACGGCGGCAGCCTGGAGAACCGCATGCGCTTCCCCCTGAGCGTCACCCGTGCGGTCCGGGACGTATGGCCTGCTGACCTGCCGGTCTTTGTGCGCATATCTGCCACGGACTGGGCGGAGGGCGGCTGGGACCTGGAGCAGTCCCTGGAGCTCTGCCGGCGCCTGAAGGAGCAGGGCATCGATCTTATCGACTGCTCATCTGGCGGGCTGGTTCCGGACGCGGTCGTCCCGGCCGGCCCGGGATTCCAGACACCCTTTGCCGCTGCTGTCCGCAAAGAAGTGGGGATAGCAACGGGCGCCGTGGGATTCATCACCGAAGCGGTCCAGGCCGAGCAGATCGTGGCCACCGGTCTTGCTGACGCCGTATCTCTTGCACGGGAGATGCTTCGGAGTCCTTACTGGCCGCTCGAAGCGGCAAAGGCCTTGAAGGCCGAGATATCCTGGCCCGTCCAGTATCTGCGCGCAAAGCAGTAGCCGGAGACAGGCATCGACTTACCGTACCTCGCCATCGTCGCACCGTGCTGAAGAGACCTGTGCGGTCGCAGCGGGGGCAGAGGAACGCAGTCTCAGGACAAGGAGGAAACTATGAAGAAGTCGCTTGGTGCAAAGACACTCGCTCAGCCCGCGCCGGTATGGGTCATCGGAAGCTATGACGGCAAGGGCAGGCCGAACATGATGACGATCGCATGGGGCGGCATCTGCTGCTCGCAGCCGCCCTGCGTTACCATTTCCGTGCGCAAGGCGACGTATACCTACGCGTGCATCATGGAGCGCAAGGCATACACGGTCAATATCCCTTCGTCGGCGCTGGTAAAGGAGGCGGACTATGTCGGCACGGTTTCGGGAAGGACCGTCGACAAGTTCGCGACGACAAAATTGACCGCCGTTCGGAGCGACCTGGTGGACGCTCCCTACATCCAGGAATTCCCGGTAGTGATCGAGTGCAGGGTGCTCCATACGCTGGAGATCGGGCTTCACACGCAGTTCATCGGCG
>JBAIYC010000344.1:0-5621 GCA_037916085.1 Nitrospirota bacterium
CCCCCTTGTCGATCGCCCGCGAGATCGAGAACCAGAGCACGATCGACGGGCTTGCCCCCGTGGCGGCCAAGATCAACAAGATCATCACGATCCTTATCCGGGAAGGCGCGAAAGCAAGCACGATCACCAGGATCATCACGGAGATCAACGACCGGCTGATCAAGCGGGCGCTTCAGATCATCGAGGCGAAGACGGGACGACCCCCGGTGCCCTACTGTTGGATCGTCTTCGGAAGCGAGGGCAGAAAGGAGCAGACCTTCCGGACGGACCAGGACAACGCCATCATCTATGAGGGCCGTCCGGAGGCCGCTAAAGATGCGGAGCGTTATTTCGACGAGCTGGGGACGGGCATGAAGGACGCCCTGGCCCGATGCGGGTTCCCGCCTTGCAGGGCGGACTGCATGGCGAGCAATGCGAAGTGGCGGCAGCCCCTTGATGTCTGGAAGCGGTACTTTTCGGAATGGATCGGGGAACCTACGCCCGAATCGGTCCTCCGATCCCTGATCTTCTTCGATTTTCGGCCGATCCACGGCGACCTTCTGCTCGCGGAACGCCTCCGCGCATTCCTGGGGCGCGAGCTCAGGGACAAGAGCCGCTTCTTCTCCAACATGGCAGGCGTCATCCTCAGGAACCGGCCTCCCCTCGATCTCTTCGGAAGGATCAGTTGCGCGAAGACCGGCGCGCACAAGGGACGGTTCGACATCAAGGTGAACGGTCTGGGGCCGATCATCGACATGGCCCGGTTCTTTGCTTTGGAACGGCAGGTGTATCATACCTCCACGATCGAGCGCCTTGCAGAAGTGAAGGACCGCGGCAGCGCCATGGGGACCTTCTCCGATGACCTCACGCAGGCCTTCGAATCCCTCATGTCCCTCCGGCTCCGGCACCAGTATCGGCAGGTCCAGGAATGGACCGTTCCGGACAACCTGATCGATCCCTGCGGTCTCGGCGCGATGGAGCGCACGATGCTAAAGGAGTCCCTGAAGCTGATCATCACGGCGCAGGACGCCGTTGTGAAGAAGTACGGCTCGTCGACGATGAGGTAGCTTCCCCATAGGATTGTTTCCCTCCATTCGCATCCGTTCCCCTTTCTGTTCTTGAATCCTGGATTTTGAATGTTGAACGGGTTATTCTTTCCACCTTGCATTTTAGCGGTACTTGCGGTAGGCTCGATGCAATACGACATTCTCTCAGGAGGCGACCATGAAGATACGGTTATTGCTCGCGATGGTGATCCTCTCTATCGGCACAACTCTCTCCGGCTGCGGGTACAACACTATGCAGGCCAATGAAGAAGCGGTCAAGGCGGCATGGGGCGACGTGGAGGCGACGTACCAGCGCAGGGCAGACCTGGTCCCGAACCTGGTGACGGTCGTGAAGGCCTATGCGAAGCACGAGCGGGAGACCCTGACCGCAGTGACCGAGGCGCGGGCCAAGGTGGGCCAGGTGAAGGTATCGGCCGACAAGCTGAGCGACCCGAAGGCGTTGGAAGAGTTCCAGCAGGCGCAGGGCGCGCTCAGCAGCTCGCTCTCAAGGCTCATGGTCGTCGTGGAGAAATATCCAGATCTCAAGGCAAACCAGAACTTCCAGGATCTGCAGACCCAGCTGGAAGGAACGGAGAACCGCATCAGCGTCGCCCGCCAGCGGTACAACAAGGCGGTCGAGACCTTCAACACCTCGATCCGGGTCTTCCCCAACAACCTGACCAACAACTTCCTGCTGCACCTCAAACTGAAGGAGCCTTTCAAGGCCGAAGAAGGGGCGGCCAGGGCTCCGAAGGTGGAAATGTAGGTAGCAGGCTGACAAGCTCGAAAGCTCACAGGCCAACAGGCTGAACATGTCGGTTCGGTCATGCAGCTTGGCGGCGCAGGCTTGTCGGTTTGCACGCTCTCGACGAGGTCGCCATGAAAAGACATCACCTGAAAGAACAAGAGCGGCTACGGCTCGATAGCCTTGTTGCCGAGGCGGAGAAGCGGACAGGCGCACAGATCGTACTGGCCGTCATCGAGCGGAGCGACGTCTATGCCGAACTGCCCTGGAAGGCCTTTGCGCTCGGGGCGTCGGCAGCGGGCCTCGTGGTCGTCCTGCTCGACCTCTTGCGGCCCGACTGGATCACTTCGGCGGCCATACTCCTTGCGGTCGCGGCGACGCTCGCGGTTGGTGCTGTCTGTGCTTTGGCAGCTGTTCATCTCCCGGGCTTTGCACGGATATTCCTTGATTCGCACCGCGCCGAGGTTGAGGTGAGGCAGTATGCGCAGTCGATCTTTCTTTCCCGCGAGCTTTTTGCCACGCGCGGACGGACGGGTATCCTTCTGCTCGTGAGCTTCTTCGAACGGCAGGTCGTTATCCTTCCTGACAGCGGCATCGCAGAACGTTTGAACCATAAGGCTCAAAAGGATGTTCTCTCGCGCATGACCGTGCCGCTCGCTGCCGGTCAAGTGAACCATGCGCTGGAAGAGGGGCTGGCTGCTCTGGAACGGGCCCTCTCCGGCACAGCGCCCGCAGGCGGCCAGAAGAACGAACTTCCCGATGAGGTTATTGAGGAGAAAGGCGTATGAAGAACTTCCTGCGGACCTTCTTCTTTGTGATCCTGATGGCCGGCATCGCAGCTGCCGCGGAGGTGCCTTACCTTTCCGGCCGCGTTGTGGACAATGCCGAGGTCCTATCGGCGCAGACAAAAAGCTCCCTCACGGAGAAGCTCAAGGCTCACGAGGAGCGAACGGGCGACCAGATTTGCGTGCTTACGGTCAAGTCGCTCGGGGGCGAGAACATCGAGGAGTATGCAACGCGCGTTTTCGAGACCTGGAAGCTCGGACAGAAAGGCAAGGATAACGGCATCCTGCTCATCGTGGCGTCTGGAGACCGGAGGATGCGCATAGAAGTTGGTTACGGACTCGAAGGCACGGTCACGGACCTCCAGGCGGGCAGGATCATCCGAAATATCATTGCTCCGCGGTTCAAGGCAGGGGACTATAACGGCGGCGTCACGGCAGGAGTGGACGCAATCCTTGGGTTGCTCGAGAAGGGAGAGGCGCCGCCAGCGGGTAGCGGCGAGAGCAGGACCTCCGCTGTCCGGGGTCTCGAGGCCCCCGACATGCCGCTGGCCACGCGCATCCTGATCGGCGCCTTCATCTTCGGCCTGATCGGCCTGTTCACGGCGATCGGCATCCTGACTCCCGGCTCCGGCTGGTTCCTCTACGTGTTCCTTATTCCCTTCTGGGCGATGTTCCCCGTCATGGTCATCGGATCGGCGGGCACCCTCGTTCTTCTGGTCCTCTACCTGATCGGTTTCCCGATGCTCAAGCTCATGCTCCGGAACAAGAGCTGGTACCAGAAGGCCGCGCAGGACCTCCGCACAAAGGGACACGCTTCGATCGGCGGCTTCATGATGACGGGAGGCGGCGGCTCCTGGGGCGGCTGGAGCTCCGGCGGTGGCGGCGGGTTCTCCGGGGGAGGCGGTTCCTCGGGCGGCGGCGGAGCGTCGGGAGGGTGGTAAGGCCAGAAGGGGACGATAATGCTTATCAGGCCGCTACTGAAGCTCGTTCCTGACCGCATCGCGCAGAAGATCGATGCCCCATGGATCGCTCGTGATCGCCTCTCTCTCGGCAGGGACCATCCTACGATCCGGATGAACCTCGCCAATCTCCTTCTCTGCAACTGCTTTTCCTGCCCCAGCTATCCCAAGGTCCGCGGCGAAGCGCTCTACTGCGCAAGCGGCACGAGCACGGTCTCCATCAAGGAAGAAGGCTGTAACTGCGTATCCTGTCCCCTGTATGACCGCTGCAGCAGCTTCAATGTCGCCTATTTCTGCATCCACGGCCACTGTGGAGCGAAGGACGACCGGCCGGTGGCCATGCGGCTGAAGGATCTGGCAGGTTCCTACCTCGAGCGGTTCACCTCCTTCAAAGAAGAACCACAGACGTCGAGGACGCCATCCCGGACAGGGGACGAACAAGAGGTCAGTGTTACGCTGTATATAACCGGCGACAAGGACGTAAAGACCACATCGAACACGACGATCCTTCAGGCCTCTCTCGGCGCCGGGATCCCGCATACCCACGTGTGCGGCGGCCGCGCTCGATGCTCCACCTGCCGCGTTCTTGTGACGGACGGTCTCGACCACTGCAGGCCGAGGAACGACGCTGAAGCGCTCCTGGCGCGCGTGAAAGGTTTCTCTCCCGATGTTCGCCTTGCCTGCCAGACAACGGTCACGGCCGATGTGACGGTCAGGCGTCTCGTGCTCGACGATGCCGACATCCAGGCCGCGGTGCGGGAAGGACGTACGGACCCGGGGGACGTGGGACGAGAGCGCGAAGTAACGATCATGTTCTGCGATATCCGCTCGTTCACGCCGTTCGCGGAGCGATCGCTGCCCTACGACGTGATCCATATCCTGAACCGCTACTACGAGGCCGTCGGCACGATCATCGACCGCCACGGCGGATACATCGACAAGTATATGGGCGACGGGATCATGGTGATCTTCGGGCTCGACCGCACCATCGAAGGCGACCACGCCCTTCTGGCGGTCTCGGCGGCCAGGAACATCGCTCTTGCCCTGCCGGAGTTCAATCGATATCTGAGCTCCCATTTCAACCACAGCTTCCGGATCGGCATCGGGGTCCACACGGGGACCGTGATACTGGGCAGCCTGGGATATCATAAGAAGAAGGAATATACGGCGCTCGGCGACACGGTGAACACAGCCGCCCGCATAGAAGCATATACCAAGGATGCAGACACGTCCGTTCTGGTCTCTCAAATCACCCATGATCGAGTGCGGCAAGACTTTCGTTGGGGAAAACAGTTTGCAACCGCGGTCAAGGGGAAGGAAAAGCAACTGCGGCTCCATGAGCTGGTGACGGAGCAGGGATAGTGGGTCGCTCGAATAGCTTTCGGCTACGCAAAGGGGCGCAGCCGCGAGGTGATCGCGTCGGAGAGGAGCTACGAGTTGAGAGAGTCATCACCGCCCTATAGCACCATTTTGAGGCTTGAAAATGATGGTCTAAGGCATCAAAACGGCTATCTTTGGAACGATTTGGATGAGAAGTCAGAGGGTTAGTCTGGTCCGATCCGGATATCTGGGTGGTAGGAATGGACGAAAAGAAGCTTGAATGGCAATTAGTCGTATGCTATATTTTCGCCTAGGAGAGAAAGCCATGGCTACGGCACAAGTTCAGCACTCCTACGTTGAAAAGACGCCCTCGAAGTACGAAGGAAAAGCGGTCATAAAGGGGACCAGGATCCCCGTTGCCTCAATTGTGAACCACTACCGCTCCGGAATGAGCATCGAGGAAATCCTCGAAGGCTATCCGTCCGTGACACCCGCCCAGCTGTTCGATGCGCTCAGCTATTACTTCGATAACAAGGAAGAAATAGACAGCGAGCTCGCCGGATGATCAAGCTGTACCTCGACGAGGATGTGCACAAAAAGACGGCAACGGCTTTGCGCCTGAAGGGCTATGATGTGGTCAGCGCGCACGAGGTCCAGAAACAAAGCCTGTCCGACGCGCGGCAATTGGAATATGCTGTAGCAGAGCAACGCGCGATCTTTACGTTCAACATCGGCGACTTTGACCGTCTGCACAAGGAATACGTAGCTCACGGAAAGGGTCATTCCG
>JBAIYC010000345.1:0-3397 GCA_037916085.1 Nitrospirota bacterium
GTGGGCGCCCTGAGGGGCGCCGCTGACCGGGACAGTAAGCGAAGACACACCCGTGCTTCCGATCTTTGCCGTTCCGATCCGCTTTCCGTCAAGCAGCACATCGACCGAGTCGTCGCTGTTGCCCGCAGCCACGGCGATGATGTGTATCGGCGAGGCCGGCGCGTAGGTCAGGGGCGGGTCCGTCCGGATATCGAGGATCGCGGCACTGCCGACGTCGACGAGGGCTCTGCCGGAAGCAAGCGTCACCGGCTCCCGTACAAATCCCGGGCCTTCGGGCAGCGAGGCCACGAAGGCATAGCGAAGCTGCCAGATGCCCGCCTGGTCAGGCTTGAAGCTGACCGGAACGGCGATCTCCTGCGTCCCCGCACGGGCAGCAAGGGGCGACTCCTGGGACGGCAGCCGGCTCCCTCCCGGGCCCTCCAAGGAAACCCGCACGGTCCCGGTCACATCCCCGGTCGCAAGGAGCGAGAAGACCGCAGTGAGGGTTTCGGCACCCGTGGTCTTCTCCTTCCTGAGCGCGACGCCCGCGCAGGAAAGGCTCGTGCCCATCACCATGACGGGGACCGAGCCTTCCTGCCGTTTCCCCGCGGTGGTCTCGAAGGTCCACGCAAGCGGATAGACACCTGTGGGAAGCTGCGGGGGTGCCGGGAATTCTATGCTGCCGTCCCGGCTGAGCATCTGTTCCCGTTCCGATCCGAGCCCGTTCAGCGCGAGCGAGCCTGCACCCAGGCCTGCCGTGCGGACCCTGATGGTCCGGCCGGGCCGCTGCCACGCCCGCTCGGGAACGATCCCGGAACGCTTGAACAGGGAGGCCGGAACGGTGCCCTTGACGAGCGCTCTGCCGTCGGCGGTGTAGACCGCGTAGGAGCGGGGACGCCCCTCCTGGCTCGCGGGAAGCTCGATGGATGCGACGCTCCGCTGTCCTTGCAGTCTGAGATGGATCTCCTGCCCTGCGGTGCGAGCGAGCAGATCGGCAGCCGGGGCAGTCCCGCCTCCAGGGCGGCCGATCTCGAGCTGCAGGCGGAACCGGTCCCCGACCTGCTCGACGCGCGGCGTCGCGGTTATGCGGACGTCCGGCGCGGGGAGGGGCTGAGGTGCCCGCGGGATATCTGCAGGAGGAGGTTCGGTCGGCAGGACGGCGAACCATCCCGCAGGACTCTCCACAAAGGAGGTGGGCGGCGACGCTGCGTCGATGAGGGCGTGCTCGAGATGGTAGATGCCGGGAGCGATGTTCGTCGGCAGCTGATAGGTGTAGGGCAGGACGGCGTTCTGCAGGGGCTTCACATCAAGGGGAAAGGTGCGTTCATCAAGCGGCTTCTCGCGTCCCGGCGGAACTACCGCGACCTTGACCGCAGAGGATTCTTTCTCTTCTGCTCCCTGCAGCGCCAGCTGCAGGGAGAACTGAGCGCCTGGTTTGACGACGGCCGGGCGTCCCCCGGCCTTTGCCCAAAGGACGAGATCGCGGACGAGCGTCCATTCCTCCTCACCCAGGAGGCCCTGGCCGCTCAAGCGTTCGGTGAAGAGCGATGTGACCGCTACCCAGCCGCTCCCGACGGGATAGACGGCGAGCGTGGGGAAGCCGTCCCGGCGACGGAGCAGCACGGTCGCCTCTGCGGGGAGCGTGACGAGATACCCGTCGGTCTCGACGGCGGGTGTCGTCCTGCGCAGGCCCGTGAGCGCGGGATGGGCGGCCTGGACCATGGAAGCGCCGAAGAGCGGTCCGCTGTCCTCGGTCCAGCCTGCGCCGGTGACGTCAAGCTTCGAGCCCTCCGGCACGGGGAGCGCGGAGAGGTCGGCGCCTTTCTGCTGGGCGAAGCACAGGACCACGCCGCCCGTGCGGGCGTATTCGGCAAGCCCTGCACGGAAGAACGACGATGAGGCGAGGCCGCCGAGGCCGCCCGAGGGGATGATGAGGTACGGCTTCGTGCGCGCCAATGCCGCGATGCTGTCGGGCTCGACGAGGACCGAGGACTCCTGGAATGACGACAGCAGGGACGGCCATTCCGCGAAGGAGCCGCTCTTCAGGACCGCGGCATCGGGACTGGCGAAGAGCTCCTCGGGCAGGGACTGGTCGTGAATGCCCTTCCGGTATCCGGTCCTGGTCGACCAGACCGGCACCTGCCCCGGGGGAGACGGCGCAACGGGGGACCCTTCCCAGACGCCGCCGGGCTGGTCATAGTTCGGGTGAGGCGGGCTCTGCTCTTCCGCGGCCTGCGACATTGCGGCCGCAACGAGGAGGAACAGGGGAATGATGAACAGGGAGAGGAGGCGTTTCATGGAATCAGACAAGAGAGGAAAGAAGAAAGACAAAGCGGATTGTCGACGTGCGTTCCTTGCCTGTTTCATCTTGCTTCTTTCTTCGCACTTCATACGTCCCACTTCTATTCGATGAACGTGACCCGGTTGATCTCCTTCAAGGTGGTCTCTCCGGCAAGCACCTTTGCCAGGGCCGACTGGCGCAGGCTGGTCATCCCTTCGCTGATGGCGGCTTTGCGGACCTCCGAAGAGGGCCGTTTCGCCAGGATCATCTCGCGGATGCGGTCGGAGAGATCGAGAAACTCGGTGATGGCCTTCCGCCCCCGGTAGCCTGTAAAGTTGCATTCCTTGCAGCCGGAAGCATCGGAGAAGAGATGGTCCTGGTAGCGCTCAAGGTCGATCGCTGAATCCGACAGTTCCTGGCGCGACAGTCTGACGGTCTTCTTGCAGCGGGGACAGAGCACGCGCACGAGGCGCTGGGCCAGGATGCAGTTGAGGGCTGACACGAAATTATAGGGCTCGATTCCCATGTTGAGGAAGCGGCCGAGCACGTCGAAGGCGTTGTTGGCGTGGACCGTGGTGAAGACCAGGTGGCCGGTAAGCGCCGACTGGACGGCGATCTGGGCGGTCTCGGCGTCGCGGATCTCGCCGACCATGATCTTGTCCGGGTCGTGGCGCAGAATGGACCGGAGGCCCCGGGCGAAGGTGAGGCCCTTCTTCTCGTTCACCGGGATCTGGACCACGCCGCGGAGCTGGTACTCCACGGGGTCCTCGATCGTGATCATCTTGTCCTCGCCGCTGTTGATCTCGGTGATGGCGGCGTAGAGCGTCGTTGTCTTGCCGCTGCCGGTGGGGCCGGTGACGAGCACCATGCCGTAGGGTTCGCGGATGCTCTTGCGGAACCGCCGGAGGTCCGTTTCGTCGAAGCCCAGCGCCTCCAGCCGAAGGCTGTTCACACCCGCAGTGATGGACTCCTTGTCGAGGATGCGGATCACAATATCTTCGCCGAAGGCAGAGGGCATGATGGAGACGCGGAAGTCGATGGTCTTCGTGCCGGTGCGGATCTTGAACCGTCCGTCCTGGGGCACGCGGCGCTCGGCGATGTCCAGGTCGCTCATGACCTTGATGCGCGACACCATGG
>JBAIYC010000346.1:0-19906 GCA_037916085.1 Nitrospirota bacterium
ACGGCATCGTGATCTCCCGGAACGTTGATATCGGGCAGACCGTTGCCGCGAGCTTCCAGACTCCGACGCTCTTCACCATCGCGCAGGACCTCACGAAGATGCAGATCGACACGAACGTGGCCGAGTCGGACATCGGCGCTGTGCAGGTCGGTCAGGAGGTCGATTTCACGGTGGACGCCTATCCCGACACGACGTTCAAAGGCAAGGTCTGGCAGAAGCGGCAGGCGCCCATCATCGTCCAGAACGTGGTGACCTATGACGTCGTCATCCAGGTGAACAACCGCGACCTCCGGCTGATGCCGGGCATGACGGCGAACGTATCGATCATCATCGCAACGCGGGACAACGTGCTGCGGATCCCCAATGCGGCCCTTCGTTTCAGGCCGTCGGAGCGGCCTGCCGCTGCAGCGCCCGCGCCGGGCGGCGGCGAGAAGAGAGGGCCTTCGGTCTGGGTGCTGGAGAACGGAAAACCGAAGCGTGTCCCTGTCCAGCTGGGGATCAGCGACGGGAGCTTTACGGAGGTGCTGTCGGACGGCCTGCAGGAAGGACAGCAGCTTATCATCGAGGCGATCAGAAAGAAGGGACAGACCGGTCCGACGGGACCGAGGATGTTCTGATGCGGTCGGCGGTGTAGGGCGGGTTTCCGGCCCCTCTACGGAGCACTCACATGTCCCTCATCGAGGCACAAAAGATCAGCAAAGTATACCGGCTCGGCGACATCGACCTGCGAGCTCTCGACGGCGTATCGACGACGATCCAGAAAGGCGAGTTCGTCGCCATCATGGGCCAGTCGGGATCGGGCAAATCCACGTTCATGAACGTTCTGGGCTGCCTCGATACTCCCACGGAAGGGACCTACCTGTTGGACGGCGTAGACACGCGAAATCTCTCACGCGACGATCTTGCCGAGATCCGGAACAAGAAGCTCGGTTTCGTGTTCCAGGGTTTCAACCTCCTGTCGCGCACGTCCGCGATCGAGAATGTCGAGCTACCCCTGCTGTACAACGGCCATTCGGCGGCGGAACGGCACGAGCACGCCCGCAAGGCGCTCAAGAGCGTCGGTCTTGAAGGCCGTGAGGGCCATCACCCGAACCAGCTCTCGGGCGGACAGCAGCAGCGCGTGGCGATCGCGCGGGCGCTCGTAAACGACGCTCCCATCATCCTTGCCGACGAACCGACGGGCAATCTCGACACGAAGACCAGCATCGAGATCATGGAGCTCTTCGTGCGGCTCAACCGGGAGGAGGGCATCACGGTCGTCCTGGTGACCCATGAACCCGACATCGCGGCCTACAGCAAACGGATCATCCGGTTCCTTGACGGTCATATTGTGAGCGATGAAGCCGTGAAGAATTGAAGATTCGGGAATGCGGCTTGCGGAAGGGAAAATCTGCATCGCCATCGAGCGGTCGATCCGGAATCCGCAATCGCCAATCCGCAATGAAAGCATATGATCAACATTCCCTCCACCTTCAAGATCTCCCTTCGCGCCCTGCGGGTGAACAAGATGCGTTCGGCGCTCACCATGCTCGGCATCATCATCGGCGTCGGGGCAGTGATCGCTATGGTTGCCGTGGGCACGGGGGCGAGCAAGAAGATCGCCGAACAGATATCGAGCATGGGGAGCAACCTCCTGATCATCCTTCCGGGCTCGACGACCGCGGGAGGCGTGCGCATGGGTGCCGGGACACAGCCCACGCTCACCCTGGCCGATACAGACGCGATCATCCGGGAATGCACTGCGGTCCTTGATGCCGCGCCGATCCATAACGGAATCGCTCAGATCGTGTCAGGCCACCTGAACTGGTCCACGGGCGTTATCGGCACGACACCATCCTTCCTCGTCGTGCGGGACTGGGATCTGTCCGGCGGGCGGCCGTTCACGACGCAGGATGTCAAGGCCGCGACGAAGGTATGCCTTCTCGGCCAGACCGTGGTCGACAATCTTTTCGGTGACCAGAACGCCGTGGGGCAGACGATCAGGATCAAGAACCTCCCCTTCACGGTGATCGGCGTCCTGGCACCGAAGGGCCAGAACGCGCAGGGACAGGACCAGGATGATACGATCCTGATACCGGTGACCACGGCACAAAAGAAGCTCTTCGGGACCCAGTTCCCCGGCATGATCAGGATCATCATTGTCAAGGCGAAGAGCGCAGCAGACCTCTCACCGGCGGAAAAGCAGATCAACGACCTGCTGCGGCAGCGGCACCATCTCGGCCAGAAACAGGACAACGATTTCACGGTGCGGAACCTGACGCAGATCATGCAGGCCCAGGAACAGTCCACCAAGGTCATGACGCTTTTGCTCGGAGCCATCGCGTCGGTCTCGCTCCTGGTCGGCGGGATCGGGATCATGAACATCATGCTCGTGTCGGTCACCGAGCGGACGAGGGAGATCGGCATCCGCATGGCGATCGGCGCCAAGACGTGGGACATCAGGCTCCAGTTCATCATCGAGGCTCTCACGCTTTCGATGATTGGAGGTGTCCTCGGCATCGTTGCCGGCGTCTCTGCCGCGCTCATCATCTCCTCCGCCTCCGGCTGGCCCACTGTTGTATCCCCGCTCTCGATCGTCATGGCCTTCAGTTTTTCGGGCTTCATCGGGATCTTCTTCGGATTTTACCCCGCCTACAAGGCGTCGCTCCTGAACCCCATCGATGCCCTTCGGTACGAGTGAGCACGGAGCAGTCCCGAAGGCTTGCCTCCTCGTCGGCGCGACGGCGTCCGGATACCCCGTGCTATACTTTGAGCGAGTACGGCATCTTCCTCAAGGAGGCAGCACATGTTTCGATCCATCGCAGCGGCGCTCATCCTCTCTGCAGCCCTTCTCCTCGCACCTGTTACGATATCGGCTGTTCCTGAGGGCATCGTTCTCACCTGGCCGGATGGGGCGACGGGTACAGTTTTCTTTGACGGGACCGTGCATGCGAAAAAAGGGCTTCAATGCGACGCCTGCCATGTCGCTGGACTGTTCCAGACAAAGAAAGATGCCGACAAGATGACCATGTCGGAAATGAACAAGGGCAGGTTCTGCGGCGCCTGCCACAATGGTAAGAACGCCTTCAGCACGAACGACGCCAATCATTGCCAGCGGTGCCATAAGAAGGGCCACTGAGGACAACGGGCTGTCGATTTAGGATTTAACTGCAAGTGTCGTCATCCGGACGAGAACCGATGCTGGAACGACCCGCCTCCGACGTTCTTTCTCTCCAATCCTCCGTGTGCATAAAATAGCAAGAAGTTGCCACCGTATCGCCGGATGATGCTATATTTTACTATGAGCCTTTCATCTGCCCCGATCAGGTAGAACGACGAGTGGCGCGGGAGGTGGCAATGACTATCAATCGGAGGGACTTTATAAAGGTCTGCGCTCTGAGCGCGGCAGCAGCAGCAGGTTCCCGATATTTCGGGATTGCCCCATTCGCACAGCCAAATCCTGCCGGGATGGATTCGCTCGATTTCATAAGATCCACCTGTTCTCCCAATTGCACCGGGGCATGCGGTTTCAATGCCATGGTCTACAAGGGCAGGATCCAGTCCCTGGTCCAGGCGGCCGATTATCCCGAAAAGGAATACAACCCGCGGGGCTGTCTCCGGGGCCAGTCCATGCTGAACCTCATCTACGGGCCGGACCGGCTCAAACAGCCCCTGATCAGGATCGGCAAGCGGGGCGAAGGCAAGTTCAGGGCCGTGAGCTGGGACGAGGCGCTTGACCATGTGGCGGACAAGCTGGCCGAAATCATGCAGAAATATGGTCCCGAGTCCGTCGCCACCACGATCCAGGTCCCGGGAACAGGGTATGTGAACAAGGGTGCGCTCATGCGTCTCGCATCGATGTATGACTGGAGCGTCATTCATGCATATACCATGAACGGAGATCTGCCCGCCTTCTGGCCCATGACTTTCGGCGTGCAGACGGAAGAACTGGAATCGCTCGAGTGGACCAATTCGAAATATACGATGGTCCTGGGTTCCAATGTCCTGGTTACGCGGGTGCCTGACGCCAAGTTCCTGAACATCAGCAGGGAAAAGGGCGGCAAGCTCGTCGTGGTAGATCCCAATTACAGTCCGACCGCATCGAAAGCGGATGAATGGGTCCAGATCAATCCTTCCACGGACGCCGCCTTTGCCCTGGGGATTGTCAGTGTCATCCTAAACGAAAAGCTCTACGACGAAGATTTCATCAAGACCTATACCGATATGCCCCTCCTTGTGAGGCTCGACAACCACAAGAAGCTCCTGGCCTCCGACGTTGCCTCCCTGGCCGGGAGGGCAAAAGCACGCAAGAAGAATATCCCCGAATACCGCGAACAGTATGTTGTCTACAACAAGAACAGCAAGGGGTATGCCATCCCCGACCCGGAGGACCTGAAGCGGAACTTCGACCCTGCCCTGGAAGGAGAGTTCGAAGTAGGGCTCACGAATGGCGAACGGGTGAAGGCGAAACCGGTGTTCCAGCTCCTGGCGGAGCTCATGAAACGGGAATTCACACCCGAAAAGGCCGCCCGCATCATTGCGCCCGAAGAATCGCGGGTCCCTGCCTACACGGAGATGATTGCGAGGATCGCCCGGGAAATGGCCACGACCCAGCCCCTCCATATCGTCTACGGCGCCAGCAACTACCAGTGGTACCACGGCGACCTCAAGGGCAGGGCTCTCTCCCTCATCGTTACCCTCACCGGAAATCTCGGGAAGCCCGGGGCGGGCATCTCCACCTATGCAGGACAGTACCGCGTCCGCTGGCCCTTGGGGGCCTGGTGGGGCTTCAAGGACAAGAAGAACAAATGGCTGAACTACCTTCTCTGGATGAATGATGAATACCGCGGCAGCGAGGAGTTCAGGAAATACAACAAGGAGATCCCCCACCCCAAGAACGGCGTCAAGGCCTTCATTTACGGATGGGGCAATCCGTTCGACCAGCACAACATGGCGAACCGGATGCGGGAGAAGGCATCGAGCGGCGAGCTCGAGCTGATCGTCACCACCGACTTCCAGATGAGTACCTCTTGTCTCTGGTCCGACGTGGTGCTGCCCGGCGTGGCCTGGTACGAGAAATACGACCTCACGGCCACGGTCCCCCATCCGTATGTCCAGCTCCAGCAGCCGGCCATCGAGCCCCTGTTCCAGTCCATGCCCGAGATCTGGATCTTCAAGGAGATCGCGAAGCGATTGGCGGAAAGGACGGGCAACCGGGAGATCCTGAAGAACATCGCGGACTTCTATCCTGATCCGGGATTGTTCAAGACGGAGGAGGCAGCGAGGAAGGACGGCAGCTGGTCCCTGAAACTTGCACGGAGGCTTGCGAACGAGGCCTCTCTTGATGCGACCTCGCTGATGCTCAGGACCGGGGGGCCGCAGGTGCAGGACATGAGCGTCGATATGCTCAAGAAGGGCCCCGTACGGATGAATCTGCCGACGCCGGACAACCGGCAGATCATGTTCCATGAGCAGATCGCCCAATTCAAGCCCTTCCCGCCCGTGTCCTATCCCGCTCCCCTGCCGAAGACGGCGCGCTTCGTCAGGAGCGGCCGCATAGAATTCTACAAGGACGACGACGTGTTCATCGAGACCGGGGAGACGCTGCCAACGCACAAGGATCCCTTCGTTGACACCGAGAACAAGAAGGCGACGGGAGCGAGTGGCCACTACAAGCTCGCCCTGATAACGAGGAACGCCCTCTACCGGGTCCACTCGACCCACAGCAACAACCTGACGCTGCTCGAGCTTCAGGACATGAAGCCCAAGGTATGGATGAATCCGAGGGCCGCCGAAGAGCGTGGCATCAGGGAAGGAGACCACGTGGCGGCCTACAACGACCGGGGGAAAGTGTACGGGTACGCGGTCCTCGACCCCGGCCTCCATCAGAACGTTGCCGTGTTCGAGGAGGGATGGTGGAGCAGGTACCTCGAGGGGACCTCCTACAACTCGCTCACCTATCCCTGGATCAAGGCGGCCCATCTCATCTACTTCACCCCGGGCGTCTGGGAGCCCACGACCGCCTGGAACGAGACGGCCTGTGAGGTCAAGAAGGCCGAGGGGGTGAGCCATGCGTAAACTGGGAATGGTCATCGATCTCAATCGCTGCATCGGCTGCAGGAGCTGCGCCGTCGTCTGCAAGATCCATAATTCGGTGCCGCCCGGGATGTGGTGGCAGCGCGTCGAGACCGTGGGGTCGCAGGAGCACATGATCGCCGTGGGAGAATATCCCGACCTGTCGGAGGTCTTCCTCCCGGTGCCGTGCCAGCACTGCGACAATGCTCCCTGTGTCAAGGTCTGCCCGGTGGGAGCCACCTGGCAGCGCGAGGACGGCATTGTGCTCGTGGACTATGAGCGCTGCATCGGCTGCCGGTACTGCATGACCGCCTGCCCGTACGGGGTCAGGCAGTTCAACTGGCAGAATTCGGACAACAGCTTCAGGGAAGGGTTCAAGAAGGCCGGTTTCGATCAGAACTGGTTCGCCGACAAGGACTACCGGTACGGCTATCCTTTCGACCACCGGACGAAGGACGGAAGGCTCGTGTTCACGCTGAGGAGGCCCAAGGGCGTGGTGGAAAAATGCACGTTCTGTGTGCAGTACGTGGACCAGGGGCTTCTGCCCGCCTGCGTGCGTGGCTGTCCCGGGAACGCCCGGACCTTCGGCGATCTGAACGACCCGGACAGCGACATCTCCCGGATCATCCGCGGACGGAACGTCATCAAACTCATGGCCGAGCTGGCGACCGAGCCCAAGGTCTTCTACATCCCGCCGGCACGGAAAGAGGGCAAAGGAGGTATCTCCTATGAAAAGAAACTTTAGACTCGCCGTCATCATGCTTGCCGCGGTCACGGGCCTGGGTCTGATCGCCTGGATCTATCAGCTTTTCAGAGGCCTGATCGTGACGGACATGAGAAACCCCTTCTCCTGGGGGCTGTACATCGCGACGTGGGCCTTCTTCGTGGGCACCGCAGCCGGAGGGCTGGTCGTCTCCTCCGCCATCTATCTCTTCAATGCGAAGCAATTGAAACCCATAGCCAAAGTAGCATCCCTCACCGCCTTTCTATTTGCCATGGGAGCCATGATCGTCCTGCTTCCCGATATCGGCCGCCCGGAACGGCTCTATAACTTCCTTCTTCACCCGAATTTCAGATCCATGCTTCCCTGGGACGTCATCGTCCTCTCTGCGTATGCGGTCGTATCCGCTGTCTACACGTACACGCTGCTCTACCCCGATATCATCCAGAGGGGCGTCACACTGCCGTACGTCGGGACTGTCTTGAAAAGGGATGTGAGCGCAGAGCAGCTTGCGGCGATCAAAGCAGCATCGGACCGGAGGGCGAAACATCTTGCGCCGATCGCACTTCCTCTCGCCATCCTGATCCACACCGTAACGGCCTGGGTGCTCGCCACCCAGCTTGCTCGGCCGTGGTGGTACGGCGGCGCGCTGGCTCCCACGTTCATTGCGGCGGCCCTGGCAACCGGGCCGGCCATCGTGATCCTGGCCTCGCTGTTCGTCTTCGGTTACAAGAAAGGACTGGAGGACACCTACAAGCTCCTTGCCAAAGTATCGGCGGTAGCATCGATCATCATGCTTTTCATCTACTACAACGATTTCGTGGTGCGACTCTGGTGGGGCGCGGGAAGGGAATTCGACGCCGTCAAACTGGTGTTCGTGAGGTATTTCCCGCTCCATGCCGTTGAAGTGCTCTTCATCCTGCTTGCGGTCGTTTTCTTCATCAAGTATCCAGAGGACCCGAAGAAGCTTGTTCAGGGAAGCGTGTCCGTGATCGTAGGCGTGTTCGCTCACCGGGTACTGCTTCTGCCGCCGTCCTACAATATCATCCCGCTGCGGCTGCCCGTGGTCCTTCACAATGAGGCAGTGGAATGGCCCTATCCGATTGCCGTGGGACAGGTGACGGGCTCCCTGGCTCACCCCGAGAGAATATTCAGGTCCTTCTGGAACTATTTCCCGACGCCCGTTGAGATCATGATCACCGCGGGCGTGATGGCCTTTCTCGTGCTCGTCTTTCTGAGCCTGACGCAGGTGCTGCCGCTGACAGAACCGGAACCGACACCGAAACCATGAACCGTTATCGTTATTTCTCGCTCCTCTTCTCCTACCCGACGGAGGAGAACCTGAGTGAGATCAGAAAGCTTTCCGAGACAGGGGACGTTGCCGGGCTTCGCTCCTCGCAGGTCCTGCGCGCTCATTCCCTCGAAGAGATCCAATCCGAATACACACGGATGTTTATATCCGCATACCCGAAGGTGCTCTGCCCGCCCTATGAATCGTACTACCGCGAAGGCCTCCTCTACGGGAATTCCTCGGTCGAGACGGGCGAATGGTACCGGAAATGCGGCCTCGATTTCACCTGCGAAAGCGAGCCCCCTGATCTTCTGAGCGTCGAGCTCGAATTCCTTGCGATCACGGAGAACCGTGCCTTTCTCGAGAAGCTCCGCGAATGGATATACATATTTACGGAACGGGTCAAAGGCAATTCGAGCATCTATGGTGCCTGCGCGGAAGACCTCGAGGATTTCCTCAGGACTGCCTGACAGGGTTTACCTATGACGATCATTGATAAACGGGATCAAGCTCATGCTGAGCTCGACAGAGTCCTCACGGAGTCAACGACCGTCCACGGCCGTCTCTGTCCAGGCCAGGCCTCTGCCGTCGGAGCCACCCCGATGCCGAAGTCCCATTTCTTCGACATGAATACCGGCAAGGACCTGAAGGGGACCATGGACGGCAAACGGCACAACTGCATGTAGTGTCGCGTCCCGCAGGTGAAATCCCCGAGGCGGTCAAGAACACCGTCAATGCCGATTTTCGGTCTACGAAGTCGAAGACGAGCTCGAACCTCTTTGACACCGTGAACGAAGGCGTAAGAAAGGATTAAACATGAACGTATCCAGTCTTGTCGTCAAGACCGCCCCACGAGAGGTCGATGCCGCCCTTGCCTCGCTCGCAAAGTCGGGTCTTTGTGATGTTTTCTTCCACGATACTGAGAAGGGTTTGATCGTCGTCACCATTGAAGGGAAGGACACGGGCGAGGAGATAGGGAAGATGAAGGCCATTGAGCGCATGCCCCATATCCTGTCTGCTCAGCTTGTCTATGCCTACAGCAAAGCGGAGCTGAGCGAGGCCGTGCGGAGTCTCGCGGTCTTTCGTCCGGCCGTACCCGATGCCCTCAAGGAGCACCGCTAGCATGGAAAGACCGACGCCAGCAGGGGCGGAAGAGATTCTCGGGCCTCCAGCAGGTCTCGACGAGCTGCTGAGGGAATCGCTCCAGGTGCATGGCCACCTCTGCCCCGGACAGGTCCTCGGCGTGCGGATGGCCATGCTCGCTCTGCGGACAATCGGGATCACGGACCCCAAGGGAAAACAGCGAAAGGATCTCATGGTCTTCGTCGAGATGGACCGGTGCGCGACCGATGCCGTCCAGTCGGTGACAGGCTGCTCGCTCGGGAAACGCTCGCTCCGGTTCCTCGATTACGGCAAGATGGCCGCAAGTTTTCTGAACCTCCGGAGCGGCAGGGCCGTACGGGTCCTTGCCCGTGACGAGGCGCGTCACCGTGCGGAGGAATATGCGACGGGCGACGACAAGTATGCCGTGCAGGCCGCGGCGTACCGCGTCATGCCGGATCACGAGCTCTTTGAGGTTAGCGCGGTAGAGATCCTGCCCCGGCCGGAAGACATGCCCGGCAGACCACTCTCCCGCGTACGGTGCGAGGTCTGCGGAGAGCAAGTCCAGGACCGCCGGGAAGTGCGGCTGGGCGGCAGAGTACTTTGTCGGCCTTGTGTGGAGGGAACCTATTATATTACGCGTTCTTTCTCTTCGAATACCGTTATGCGAAAGGGGCATAACGGATTGGCGATCCGGTCCAAGATCTGGTTCGAAGTGGACGGCGATCCCGTGTTTGGCAGAGGCAGACGGTTCCTGCTCGAGGCAATTGACACCTACGGCTCGATCAACCGCGCCGCGAAGGAAATCGGCATATCCTTCCGGAAGGCATGGGGACACATCAAGGCCATGGAAGGGCGTCTCGGCATCCGTCTCGTGGAGCGGAAGACGGGCGGGAAGAACGGCGGCGGTGCCGCGCTGACCGACGACGCACGACAGTTCCTGCTGCGGTACGAACTGATGGAGGAAGGAATCCGGGAACTCGTTGACGAACGGTTTCGAAGGATATTTCAGGGGGGCGACCATGTGTGATGATCGGCAGGACAGGAAACGCGCGGGGATGGCCACGATCCCGGTGGAGGAGGCCGTGGGCACGGTCTTGGCCCACGACGTGACCGAGATCCGGAAGGATGAGTTCAAAGGCGCGGCGTTCCGTAAGGGTCATATCATCCGTTCCGAGGATGTCTGCCATCTGCAGAGGCTCGGGAAAGAGCGGGTCTTCGTGCTGACGATCGGCGCCGATGAGATGCATGAGGACGATGCCGCCCTTGGGCTGGCGCAGGCGCTCGCGGGCGACGGCGTGTCGATCAAGGGAGCACCGCGGGAAGGCAAGATCACCCTCATCGCCGGTCGGGACGGGCTTCTCACCGTGGACCGCGATGCGCTCCTTGCCTTTAACATGCTTGGAGACGTCATGTGCGCCACGCTGCACGGGAACACCGTCGTCCGGAAGGGCAGAGAGATCGCGGGCACGCGTGCCATCCCGCTGGTGGTGAAAAGGAGCGTGGTCGAGGAGGCGGTTAAGATTGCCCGAGAAGTCCAAAGTCCAGAGGCCAATGTTCAGAGGACCGGCGTGATCGAAGTGAAGGAGATCCGCCGGCCAAAGGCCGGCGTGGTCATCACGGGAAACGAAGTGTATCACGGCAGGATCAGGGACGCCTTCGCGCCGATCATCGCGAAGAAGATCGCGTCCTTCGGCGGCGAGGTGGTCGGGGTGTTCTATGCTCCCGACGACGAACAGATGATCGAGGCGCGGCTGCGGGAGCTCATTGCCTCGGGCGCGGACCTGCTGATCACGACCGGCGGCATGTCCGTGGACCCCGACGACGTGACGCGATTCGCCATCAGGAACCTGGGGGCGGCTGACATCGCCTACGGTTCGGCGGTGCTTCCGGGAGCGATGGTGTTAGTGGGATACGTTCCGATGGCCGATCGCGGAGGGGGGAATGCGGATTTCACATCCAAAACCCAAAATCCGAAATCCGAAAGGGTTCCGATCTTGGGCATCCCCGCTTGCGGCATGTATCACTCGACCACGGTCTTCGATCTCATTCTGCCTCGCGTGCTGGCTGGCCAGCACATAGGGAGGCGGGAGCTTGCCGAGCTCGGGCACGGGGGGCTCTGCTTGCACTGCACAGAATGCCGGTATCCGGTCTGTCCTTTCGGGAAACAATAACCTTTCGATGACAGATGTAATATCTACCACGGAGGCACGGAGGCACAGAGAAGACAAAACATCCTTTCGGTTTGCATTTCTCCGTGTCTCTGTGTCTCCGTGGCGGATGTTTGTTGAACGCTCTTTAAGAAGGAGGTAACCATGATCTCGCTCGACATCAACGGCAAGGCGTATCAGGTGGATGTGGGGCCCGAGGTACCGCTCCTCTGGGTGATCCGCGAGCACCTCAAGCTCACGGGCACGAAGTTCGGCTGCGGCATCGGCGCATGCGGCTCCTGCACGGTACACATCGACGGCAAGGCGGCGCGGTCCTGCCAGACGCCGGTAGGGAGCGCGTCGGGCAAGAAGATCACGACCATCGAGGGACTGGCCGAGCGCGGGCATCCTGTCATCCGGGCCTGGATCAAGGAACAGGTGCCGCAGTGCGGTTACTGCCAGTCGGGCCAGATCATGCAGGCGGCGGCGCTCCTTGCGGAGGACCCGAACCCTTCGGACGCGAAGATCGTGAGCGCCATGGACGGCAACCTCTGCCGGTGCGGGACCTATCCCCGCATCAAACTTGCCGTCAAGACCGCAGCAAAAGAGGGAGGGAAGCGGCCATGAAGACCTTTACCCGTCGCGAGTTCCTGAAAACGTCCCTGGCAGGCGCGGGGCTGACCCTGGCGGCGGTCGTCACACCTGACGGCATCCGCATCCTTTCTGCCGCGGAAGCGGAGAAGGAAATGGCCTTCCAGCCGAACATCTATCTTCGCATTGCTCCCGATGATACGATCACCATGATCGTGAACAAGTCCGAGATGGGTCAGGGCGTCTACACGTCCCTGCCGATGATCATTGCCGATGAACTGGAGGCAGATTGGAAGAAGGTGAAGATCGTTCCCGCGCCTGCCGCTGCCGAATACAAGGACGCTGCCTTTGGCATGCAGGCCACCGGCGGCAGTACCAGCGTGCGTCACATGCACGACACGCTCCGGAAGGCCGGAGCTGCAGCGAGGGAGATGCTGGTCCTCGCCGGCTCCGAGGCCATGAAGGTGCCGATGCGGGAGTGCGCGGCCGTGAACGGCACGATCAAGCACATGACGACCGGCAAGGGGCTTTCCTACGGCAAGCTCGTGTTCGAAGCGTCGAGGCTCCCGGTGCCGAAGGAACCGGTGCTCAAGAAGGATGCCCAGCTCAAGTACATCGGGAAAGTGATGCCCCGCCTGGATGTGCCGGACAAGTCCATGGGTAGAGCGAACTTCGGGATCGACAGCTTCGTTCCGAACATGCTCTATGCAACGGTCGCGCGTTCGCCGCAGTTCGGCGCGGCGCCTGCGACCTTTGACAAGGCCGCTGCCGAGCAGGTAAAGGGAGTGAAGGCCGTCGTGAAGATCCCCCGGGGCATCGCGGTCTGCGCCGAGAGCATCGACGCCGCCTGGAAGGGAAAAGAAGCGCTGAAAGCGACCTGGCAGAACGCGGCCATGAGCGATCTCAGCTCCGAGACCGTCGAGCAGGACCTGATGATCCGGATGAAGGAGACGGGGTTGACGGCGAAGAGCGAGGGCGACGTGAAGGCCGGGCTTGCCAAGGCCGCGAAGAAGGTTGAAGCGTTCTATCTTCTTCCCTATCTTTCCCATGCCACCATGGAGCCCATGAACTGCACCGCAGCGGTCGCGCCGGAGCGATGCGACGTCTGGGCGCCGACGCAGAACCAGGGCGGCGTGCAGGCCACGGCCGTGAAGATCACAGGCCTCAAGCCCGAGCAGGTCTTTGTACACACCACCTATCTCGGCGGCGGGTTCGGCAGGCGGTTCGAGACCGATTTCGTTGAGGAGGCGGTTTCCATCTCCAAGGCCGCGGGACGGCCGGTGAAGCTCATCTGGACGCGGGAAGAGGACATCCAGAACGACGTTTACCGCCCGGGGAACTACACCCGTATCGAAGCGGGGCTGGACGACAAGGGTCGTCTCGCAGCATGGTCCCACAAGATCGTCTGCTCTTCCATATTTGCGCGGGTATTCCCGAGCATGATGAAGAACGGCATCGACAACGCTGCCGTCGAGGGAGTGACCGAGCTGGAATACGAGGTGCCGAACATGCTTGCCGAGTACGTTCGTGTCGATCTGCCGGTGCCCGTCGGGTTCTGGCGCTCGGTGGGCGCATCGCACAACGGTTTTGTCATCGAGTCCTTTGTCGACGAGCTGGCCGCAGCGGCAGGCAAGGACCCGCTGGAATTCCGTCTTGCGCATCTCTCGAAGCATCCGCGGGCGAAGCGTGTGCTCGAGACCGCCGCAGCAAAGGTGGGATGGGGCAAGAAGCCATCGAAAGGCCAGGCCATGGGCATTGCCTATCATCTTTCGTTCGGATCCTACGTCGCCCACGTCGCGGAGGTCTCGGTGGACAAGACGACCGGAAAGATCACCGTGCACAAGGTGACCTGCGCAGTTGACTGCGGCTCGGTCATCAATCCCGACACGGTCAGGGCCCAGATGGAGAGCGGCATCATCATGGGACTGTCGGCCGCGCTCAAGGAGAAGATGGAGTTCGCGAACGGCGGCGTGAAGTCGGAGAACTTCGGCGACTACGAGCTCCTGCGGATGAGCGAAGCGCCGGAGATCGACGTACACATCACGACGAGCAAGGACCCGCTCGGCGGGGTCGGCGAGCCGGGTGTGCCTCCTACCGCTCCGGCCGTGGCGAACGCGGTGTTCAAGGCGACGGGTGCGCGGCTGCGGAGCCTGCCCATGACGCCCAAGGCGGTCCTGGCGGCGATGAAGGCGTAGGAACGACTGTTACCACGGAGGCACGGAGACACGGAGAAAGCAAGACAATTGGACGCGGATGAACGCGGATGAAAAGATAAAAGATAAATGAAGAGCAAGGCGTCTCTCGCAAAGCTCGCAAAGTGCGCAGAGAAAGGCGAAACCTATGCATCTTGGGTTCAACTTGTGACCTTTGAGCCCTTTCGCTGCGAGAAGGTCTGCGGCGTTGATCAGTGTCCATCCGTGTCTATCCGTGGCCAACTTGATCTGTTGAGGATCGCTTTTTATGGAGATCTACGAGGAAATAGTTAGGCTGAAGAAGCTCGGCCGGGCTTCCGCGCTTGCCACTATCGTCGAGAGCAAGGGCTCGTCGCCCCAGAAGCAGGGCGCAAAGATGCTGGTGCGGGACGACGGAACGCTCCTGGGAACGCTCGGGGGCGGCTGCATCGAGGCCGACGTGGTCGCCTATGCGAAGATGGCCATGCAGGATGGGCAGCCGCGAACAGTGCCGTTCGAGCTGAACGAGAGGGAAGGCGGGCTGGTCTGCGGCGGGACGGTCACGGTCTACATCGAGCCCCTGGTCGCCGACCCGCGCCTCGTCATCCTCGGGGCGGGCCATGTCGGCAAGGCCCTGGCAAAGCTGGCTCGCTTTACCGGTTTCCAGGTGACGGTCGCTGACGACCGGTCCCAGTTCGCGAACCGGGACAACATCCCCGACGCCCACGAGCTGGTCGTGAGCGGGTTCCCCGAGGTCTTCGCCCGTGTTCCTGTTGACCGGGGAACATATCTGGTCATAGCGACGCGCGGGCACAATCACGATTTCGAGGCGGTCCAGGCCGCCCTCAGGACCGACGCTGGCTACATCGGGCTGCTCGGCAGCCGACGAAAGAAGGGCATCCTCATCAACACGCTCAAGGCAGCAGGGTTCTCGCAGGAGGACATTCGGCGCGTTACCATCCCGGTGGGCCTTCCCATCGGATCGGTCACGCCCGAGGAGATCGCTGTCAGCATCATGGCCGAGGTCATCCAGCGCCGGCGGGAGCGGACACCCAAGAGCGGCAGCGTCGATGCCTGCGGCGGAGTCGCGGCCGAAAAGGGAAGAGCCGACATCGGTCTGGGCACAGCGGATATGCCGCCGCGATAAGATCACGTTCCTTGGCAGAGATCAAGGTGAATGTGACGACGATCAATACGAACCGAACCAGAGTCAATCCGTGTTAAAGGATGTTCCCTGCATTTCCTCGAATACTCACAGCTGACAACTCTCCGCATCCAGCCAGGAGGATGCCATGACGGCTCAGTTCAAGGTGCTCGGCATTGCCGGAAGTCTGCGGAAGGGTTCCTTCAACAAGGCGATCCTGCGCGCGGCCGAGGAGCTGGCTCCCAAAGAGGTCACGATCGAGGTGTTCGATCTCGAAGGCATCCCTCCCTTCAACCAGGACCAGGACCAGCAGCCGCCGGACAAGGTGCGGGACCTCAAGGCGAAGATCCGGGCGGCCGATGCCATCCTGATCGCCACGCCGGAGTACAACTATTCGGTTCCCGGGGTGCTGAAGAACGCCATCGACTGGTGCTCGCGACCCTACGGGGACAACGCCTGGGATGACAAGCCCGTCGCCATCATGGGCGCTTCTCCGGGCATGATCGGGACCGCCCGCGCGCAGTACCATCTGCGCCAGAGCTGCGTGTTCCTGAACATGCATCCTCTGAACAGGCCGGAGGTCATGGTAACCTTTGCCGGAGACAAGATCGGGCCGGACGGAAAGCTGAGGGACGAGAACACGGCGGAGCACATCAGCAGGCTGATCGAGGCCCTCGTAGCATGGACGAAGAGGCTCAAGAAAGAATGATCCCGGGATGAAAGAGGAGAGGCGGCGCACTGACCCGTCCATCGGGGTATCTGCAATCCTTCTTGCGGCCGGATCGTCGCGCAGGATGGGTCGGCCGAAGCAGCTTCTGCCGGTGCGGGGCAAACCGGCTGTCAGGTCCTGCGCCGAGACCGTCCTCGCCGCCGGTCTTCAGGATATTGTTGTTGTGACCGGCGTGAATGCCGATGCGACCGAAGCAGCGCTCGAAGGCCTGCCGGTACGCATAGCGCGCAATCCTGATGCGAGCAGCGATATGGCGGAATCGGTCAGAACCGGACTAAGATTGATCGATCCGGCCGTCCGGTTCATTCTCGTCTGCCTCGCAGACCATCCGCTCGTTGCGTCAGCTACGATCAGGAGCATTCTCGAAGAATCCGCCCAGAACCCCGTCAAGATCATCATTCCCCGATACCTCGGCCGCCGCGGCCATCCGACGCTCTTTCCCCGCGCCATCATCAAGGAGATATTTGACGGGAAGAACCTTCGCGACGTTATCAACGGCCATGCTGCCCATGTCCTTTCCGTCGACGTGGATGACGAGGGCGTGGTGCTGGATATGGATACGGAAGAGGATTATAATGAGCTACGAAGAAGAGGCGGGGGAAGCTAACAGATTGCTGAAGAAGTCCCGGACTCGCTTCGCTCGCAAAGACAGTTAGTAGATTTTTCAGTGACCTGCCAAAGAAGGGATGATCGCACATGGTCAGGATCGGCATTCTTACCTGTTCCAACGCAACGCAGGACCTCGGCTGTTCGTCGGTCAGCTGCCTGGTCGACCTCCGAAAACGAAAGGGAACGTTCGCCGAATATCCGCCCGAAGAAAAGCTCACGCTGATGGGCATCATCAATTGCCCGGGCTGTCCCACGCTCACCGGCCCTGACAAGTTGCTCGGCAGGGTCCGTGCGCTGACGGAATTCGGCGTCGATGCGATCCATTTCACCTACTGCATGAAGGCGCTTTGTCCCTTCAAGGACAAGTACAAAACCGCACTGGAAGAGGCGTTCCCAAAGGTCCGCGTCGTCATCGGAACGCATGAAGAGCATGTGACTCCTGACGAGTTCCGCCGGCGCGTCAAGAAGCTTTTCTGCCAGCCGCGTAAGACCATGGTGGATGTCATATTGAAGAAAGACGAAGCGTGATGAAGGGCCGAACCCTTCCCCCGCTGCAACTCCGAAGCGCGGACCGTGGTATCCTTCTTGTAAGAGTATCAACGATGAATCGTCGATAGGGGGAGGCGACCATGTGGAGAGAGAAGATCATTGGCGTGATAGTTATAGCGGTGTTCCTTGCAGTCGGAAGCCCGGCGGCGGTCTTTGCGTCGGACCTGGTTGTCGATACGAAGTTCGTGGCCGACAAGCTGGGAAAGCCGGACTGGGTGGTCCTGGATGCAAGGACGAGCGAGGAATATCATGAGTCGCACATTCCCGGTGCAGTGGATCTGGGAGCGAGAGCGGACAAGGCCCTCCGCGACCCTACTCACCGGGCCTATACCATCGTGCCTGCTATCGAGAAGACCCTGGGGGCCGCGGGTATCGGCAGCGACAAGCACGTCATCATCTACGGCAAGGCCGTCGATGTGTTCTATACGACCGTTCCGTTCTGGGTCCTGGAATATCTGGGCTGCAACAGCTCCTACCTGAAATGCACGGTCCACTACTATGACGGCGGCATCGAGCGATGGATCGAGGAGGGCGGCAGCGTGGAAACGACGAACACTGCGCTTCCTCAGGCCCAGTTCAAATCGCACATCATCGCTTCCCGGCTCGCGACATCGAAGGAAGTTCTGGAGACGGCAACAGGCAAGAATAAGGCGGTCATTGTCGACGCGCGGACCGAGGCCGAATACAACGGCTCGGATATCCGGGCGCTCCGGGGAGGGCACATCCCGGGCGCCACGAACATCAAGGTCCAGAAGAACTATACCGCTGACACGTACCGTATGCTCCCGCTCTCCGACCTGGCGTCCCTGTACAAGGACCTGCCCCGTGCAGCCCGCATCATCGCCCATTGCCAGACCGGCACGAGGTCGACGTACACCTATCTCGTGCTCCGTCTCCTCGGTTACGAAAATGTCTCAAACTACGATGATTCGTGGATCGTTTACGGAAGCAACATCAATTATCCGGTCGATAATGAGCAGTGGTTCGACTTCCTGGACGTCCATCTGACCATGAAGGCGGTCAAAGAGCTGCAGAACAAGTGATCTGCAGGGGCCGGGGGGGCGTCATCAGGCGGGCGATGGCTGCTGCTTCGCGGAGCCCAGTTCCTATCGGAGGGGCTCCGTGGTCCGCCGCTCCGGCTTCCTGGCGACCGCTCCTCTTCATTTGCATTTCCTCCGGCCGTCACGTACAATTGTCCTGCCCCTTCATCGCGTTGTCTCGCCATCTGACCCGGACAGGAAACGTGCAGACCAATCGTACGACCAGGGACGTCATCATCATCGGCGCGGGCGCGGCGGGCCTCTTCTGCGCTGCTGAATGCGGCAGGCGCGGGAGGTCCGTGCTCGTGCTCGACCACGGGAAACGGGCCGCATCCAAGGTCCTGGTCTCCGGCGGCGGCAGGTGCAATTTCACCAATCTCGATATGCATGCAGGCCACTACCTTACGCAAAACCCGCACTTCTGCAAGTCAGCGCTTGCGCGGTTCGGTCCCCGGGACATCATCGCACTCATCGAGAAGCATCGAATCGCCTATTATGAAAAGGAAGCAGGCCAGCTCTTTTGTGTGCATAGTTCCCGTGAGGTCGCCGCGATGCTCGAGCGGGAGTGCAGGGAGGCAGGCGCGGAAGTTCTGCTTGGATGCAGGGTGGCAGAAATCGGGCGGGAGGAAGATTTCATCATCGCAACGGACTGCGGCGAGTTCCATGCACGTTCTCTTGTGATCGCCACGGGCGGCCTGTCGTACGCGAAGCTGGGAGCTACCGGGTTCGGACATCAGATCGCGCGGAACTTCGGTCTCAACGTTGTCCCGCCGCGGCCTGCACTGGTGCCATTCATCCTCGCGGAGCCGGAACGAAAGGTTTTCGGCGGCCTTGCAGGGATCTCTCTTCCCTGCAGCGTACAGTGCGGCCGTCGCTCGTTCCGGGGCGGCCTCTTGTTCACCCATAAGGGCCTGAGCGGACCTGCCGCGCTCAGAGCCTCGCTCTATTGGGAGCCCGGCATGAAGCTTGTGATCGACCTGCTGCCGGACACCGATATCCGGCAGGTCTTCGAGGAGCGGCGTCACAGCCGCGTGCTGATGCCAAACTTGCTTTCCGAACATCTACCGAAACGGATCGCCCAGGCCTGGTGCAGGCACCGTGGCCTGTCGAAACAGCTGGACCAGACGTCGGACAGGGAACTGCATGGGATCGCCAGGGGGCTGCACGAGTGGGAAGTCGCTCCGAAGGCGACCGAAGGATACGCGACCGCTGAAGTGACGGCCGGCGGCGTGGACACCGAAGAGCTGTCGTCAAAGACGATGGAAGCGAAGAAGGTGCCGGGGCTCTTCTTCATCGGCGAGGTCGTCGATGTGACGGGAGAGCTGGGCGGCTACAACCTCCATTGGGCGTGGGCTTCGGCGCATGCGGCGGGGGAGGTGGCTTGAGGACGTTAGGTATGGACACCCGCAAGGGATTGGTCACGCTATGAGCACGGTCGGTTTTATCTACGACGACATCTTTCTGCGGCACGAGCCGCCACCCTGGCATCCGGACTCCCCGGAACGTCTGAACGGCATCGTGGTGGCACTCAAGGCGGCAGGGCTCTGGGACCGGCTGACCCATCTTTGGCCGCGGCGGGCAACGGAGGACGAACTCGCACGCGTCCACAGCCGCGAACATATCGCGCACATGAAGGCGCTCGGCCCCGGAGAGATCGACCCGGATACCTACACGTCCGCGGAAAGCTTTGAAGCGGCGCTGTATGCGGCCGGAGCCGTGGTCGAAGCGGTGGAACAGTGCCGCAGCGGCGGCATG
>JBAIYC010000347.1:0-5678 GCA_037916085.1 Nitrospirota bacterium
CGGGACCCGATGCCGACGCCCTGGTACGCATCGTCGATGAGGAACGCCACCTCGGCGGCATCCGCTTCGGCGCCCGTTCGGATGTACCGTCCGCCGCCCACGATCCTGTCTCGCCCCTCTTCCTGCATGACAGCAACGAGGGCGACGACGTTCTGGAAGTCGACGACGGTCAGCTGTTTCAGGTCGGAGTCGCTCAGCTCGCGTTTCGGCGAGAAGGTCCGGCGGTAGAAAGATTCGGAGCTCAGCTCCCTGAGCGCACCGGCCAGATGGTCCTTGTCCCCGGGGCGGATCGCCCGTACCGTTACCGGCCGCCCGTCTCTGAGACTTTCGGTTGCTGAGTAGTTTGCAATGTCACGCTGTTTCATGGTCAACAACTGCAATGATGACAGCTTCAGAAAAGCAAATCTACCACGGATGCACAGAGTCACGGAGGAAGGAACCTTCGTGGACCATTCGGTCTTCTCTGTGTCCCCGTGTCCCCGTGGTGAAAAAAGAGTCTTATGCTAATGCCTTTGCCTTTTCAATTGCACTGATCGTCTGCATCGCGATCTCGCGCTCCTCGTTCGTCCGGACGACAAGGACCTTCACGGGAAGGCCCTGCTGCTGTATCTCGGCAACGCTACCCTTGACGGCATTGTTCTTCGCGGGATCGACGGCGATCCCGATGTGTTTCAGCCCCCCGCATGCTCGCTCTCTGATGACGGCGGCGTTCTCTCCGATGCCTCCGGTGAACACGACCGCGTCGACCCTGCCGAGCACGGCTTGATAGGCGCCGATGTATTTCTTGATGCGGTAGCAGAACATCTCGATGGCGAGTTCCGCGCGCTCATTTCCCTTTGCTGCCCGCTCCAGGATCTCCCGCATGTCGCTCGCTCCGCAGACGCCTTTGAGCCCGCTTTCCTTGTTCAGGAGGTTTTCGACCTCGTCGGGCCGCATCCCCGTCCTGCGTATAATATAGAAGGGTATCGACGGGTCGATGTCTCCGCAGCGCGTTCCCATGACGAGACCCTCCAGGGGGGTCATGCCGAGAGAGGTGTCCACGCTCTTCCCTCCCCTGATCGCTGCGGCGCTGGCACCGTTCCCCAGGTGTAGGATGATGAGGTTCACCTCCGCAAGCTGCCTGCCGAGATGCCTTGCCGCTTCCTTTGCGACATACCCGTGGGACGACCCGTGAAAACCGTACTTGCGAACATGCTGTTTCTCGTAGAGATCGTGCGGCAGGGCATAGTGATAGGCGTGCGGCGGCAGCGTATGATGGAAGGCCGTGTCGAAGACCGCCACCTGCGGGACGCCGGAAAAACGGATACGGGCAGCTTCGATGCCAAGGAGGTTCGAAGGATTGTGCAGCGGCGCCAGGGGAATGAGCCCCCGGATGGCGGCTATGACATCATCGTCGATCAGCGCCGGCTCGCGGAACGTCTCGCCGCCGTGCACCACGCGGTGACCGATGCCAAGAAGCTCGGCATCGTCCTTGATGATCCGGTCGTGACGGTTCACGTCCGCCATGAGGTCGAACGCGGCGCGGTGGTCCGCCAAGGGCGCCGTATGGACCTTTTCGTCGAAGCTGCCATCGACCTTCAGCCTCCGCTGCCGGAGCCTGCCGTCATTGGTCCCGATCTTCTCGATCAGACCCGTCGCGACCATGGCGAGGTCCCGGGCCTCGAAGACCTCGTACTTGATGGAGGAACTGCCGCTGTTGATGACGGCAACTTTCATAATTCATAACCCATGAACGACAGCTTCATCTCGCGCAAAGACGTTCAGACGCTGGAATTTAGGCCGAAGGCTGAAGACTGAAGTAACTACCTTCAACCTGCTTTTTCTTCAGTCTGCATCCGCTTCTTCTTCAGCCTTCAGCCTGCCTCATCTCTCCCCCTGCGCCTGAATCGCCGTGATGGCGATGGTGTTGACGATGTCCGCGACAAGAGCGCCCCGGCTCAGATCGTTCACCGGCTTCCTGAGGCCCTGGAGCACCGGGCCGATCGCAACTGCGTTGGCTGCGCGTTGCACGGCCTTATAGGCGTTGTTGCCCGCGCTCAGGTCCGGAAAGATGAGGACGGTGGCGCGTCCCGCCACTTCACTGTCCGGCATCTTCACTTTCGCCACGGTCGCATCAACTGCGGCGTCGTACTGGATCGGCCCCTCTACCTTCAGCTCCGGATGCCGTTCGCGGACGATCCTCGTTGCTTCCCTAACCCGGTCGACATCCGGACCGGAACCCGATGTGCCGCTGGAATAGGAAAGCATGGCGACCCGCGGCTCGATGCCGAAGGCATCCGCGGTCGCGGCGGCACTGGCCGCGATATCGGCAAGTTGCGCAGCCGTGGGCTCCGGAACGATGGCGCAGTCGCCGTAGACCAGCACCTGGTCGGCCAGGCACATGAAGAAGACGCTCGAGACGATCGAAATGCCGGGTTTCGTCTTGACGAACTCCAGCGCAGGCCTGATGGTGTGCGCGGTCGTATGGACCGACCCGGAGACCATGCCGTCGGCCATGCCCTGGTGCACCATCATGGTGCCGAAGTAGCTCACGTCTGCCATGGTGTCGCGGGCCATTCCCGGGGAGATGCCCTTGTGTTTGCGCAGCTCGTAGTACGCCTCCGCAAAGGCCGGCAGCATCTCGGAGCTGCGCGGATCGATGATCTTCGCCTTGTCCAGAGCGAGACCGAGCGACGCCGCCTTCTGACGGACCTCCGACGGATCACCGAGCAGCGTGATGTCGCAGACATCGCGGAGGAGCGTGATCTCCGCCGCCTTCAGGATCCGGTCTTCCGATCCCTCGGGCAGGACGATATGCCTGCGCTTCTGTTTCGCCCTCCTGATGAGCTCGTACTGGAAAATGAGCGGCGTGATCCGGCCTGCTCCGGCTGCCGGGGCACGCTCCAGAAGCACCGCCGGGTCAACGCAGGTCTCCATCATCCCGAGGACCGCAGCGATCTTCCGCGTGCTCCCCGCGGTCAGCACCGGCCGCACGCTGTTCACCTGCAGAGCCGTGGTGAAGGTGTCCGTCGCAACCGCGAGAACGGGCACCTGCGTCGAGCGGAGGCCCTCGATGAGGCGGCGCACCTGGGCTGCCGGTCTCAGGTTCCCCGTCAGCACCAGGCCGGCCACGCGCGGATAGGAGCTGGAGCGGTCCGCGGCAAGCGTGCCGAGGATGATGTCCGACCGGTCTCCCGGAACGATCACCAGGCTGCCCTCTTCCAGGTGATCAAGGAAGTTCGGCAGCTCCATCGCAGCGACCTTCACCTTCCTGATCTCTCCCTCCAGCGAGCCCTCGTCGCCGATGATCAGCTCCGCTCCCAGGCCCCGGCGGATGTCGCGGACCGTCGGGCAGGCGATGACCTCCTCTTCGCACAGCACGTAGACGGGCCGCGGGCAGGGCCTTCCCCGCTCCGTTGCGGCGAGCAGGGCATTGCGGCTGACCGGATCAACCCGGTTCACGACCACGGCAAGGACATCGCACTTCCTGGTCTCCAGAGAATCGAGCAGCGCGCGCACCGAACGGTCAAGTGACCCGGCATCCTTCCCCCGGCCGTCCAGGACCGGAACGAGCGCGGACCCGAGGTTCCGCGCGACCTCGACGTTGAAAGCGAACTCCAGGGAGGTCGATACCCCCGTATAGTCAGTGCCCGCACAGAGGACGCTGTCACACTTCGCCTCCAGCGCCTTGTACCGTTCGAGGATGCGGCTGTAGAGCTCATCCTGTCTGCCTGCGGCGAGCAGCGGCGACGCCTCCGCCATGGTCACCCCGAAGAGCTCATCGGCGGAGAACGGGAAATGGTAACGCTCCCGCATGAGCGCTATGATCCTGTCCGGGACATCGCCGCCGGCCACGACTGGCCGGAAAAGCCCGACGGTCCGGTACCGCGCCGTCAACTGTTCCATGAGCCCGAGCGCCACCACGGCCTTTCCGCTTTGCGGTCCCAACCCCGTTATGTAGAGGCTCTTCAGCATGGATCATCACCTCGCACGCTCGTCCAACCTGATCACCAGCGGCCCCTTAATCGCCTTCATCATGAACGACGCTGGTTGTCCGTGCTCCAGGAGCAGGTTCATGGCAGCATCCTCTGCATTTATCCGCATGCCGGCGCGATCCCGACCGGGTTCAGGGCGTCGATGTGCGGCGCAACTGGGGAAAGGCCTCGATCAGACGGTTCACCACGCAGTCCGGGTAGTCATCGGGCATGCGCCATATCTTCGGGTACTTCTTGTCCCTGATGAGGCAGCGTTTCTCAGGGGGCAGCGGGTACCGCAGAGAGAGAAGCACATCAGTGGCGATCCATTCGTTCGCATACCAATAGCCGTGGCCTCTGATGCCTCCCATCTCGTGGGCTCCCCGAACGTTCGTCACGTCGATCCCATGCAGGCGGGGGTCCGCCGCAAGGTTTTCGATGTCCTTGACCTCGAGTTCGGCGGCGTCCGGCCGCCCGATGCGCGACGATCCCGCCCAGAGATTCGAGAAGCCGAGTGCAGCATCATTCCGTGCCATGTAGACGGTCGTCTGCTGGGCGAGGTCCATGATCGCCGGAACGTCGTTGCACGCGAAGGATTTGAGATCAACATCCGAGGCGGCGAAGATGACGCTGCCGATGCGGAAGCGCCGCGTGAGCTCGTCCCGGCCCTCGTCCGGAAAGCGGCCCCGCAGGTGCGCAAGCGCCGTCGCAAGCAGCGGCGATCCGCAGCTGTAGGCCAGCATATTGATGTGCTCGGCCTTCGTATGGCCAAGCAGCTCGATCAGTCGTTCGATGTCCGGGATGTACTTCTCCGCGTTCGGGCAGTCATTGAGGTAGTTCCACCAGTGCAGGCCCGTTGGCCACTCGAATGCAACGGTAGCGCCCTGCCCCAGGTAAGCGGACAGCGAACCCATCATTACCGTTGCTTCTTCAAAGGTGACACGGTAGCCGTGCACGTACAGAACCACCTCGGGGTTCCTGACCTTCTCCATGTGGTCGTTGATGCGTGCGATGAACTGTCGCTCGGCATCGGTGCGTGCCTCCCCGGTGAGCACATTGCCGAGAGCCTCGATGCGTTCAACGTGTCCCGGCCGCGGCTTGTCCGTACTGCTGGTCCGGTCGGAGGCAATGAGGTCGTCGAACGTCCATCCCGGATTCCCGAGGACCACGTCCGCGACCCCCAGCTGCACGCCATCCCTGCTCGGCTTGTCTCCGTAGAAACCGGACTTTCCGGCAGACACCGGGTGCCGCGTCGTCGCATAGAAGACCGGCACGTTTGTCGTCCGCAGCTCGGCAGGATAGTTCTTCAGGAAATCGAGGCGCTCGTCCTTGTAGACGAAGGGCGTTACCATTAAATGGGGATGCGCGGTCGCGCAGCCAAAGAGCGCTGACGCAAGCGTCGCCAGAAGAAGCAAGTATGGCGTTATTCTTTTCATCGCCGTCACCACAATGGTTCGTTCACGTTGTGCGTACTGCAAACACGTAACATCCCGACGGTTTAAGGTCATTGCTCACAACATGGTACTCGTTACCTTCCCTGCCGACGCACAAGGTAGCCGCGGACTGCAAGAACGAGCACAAGCAGCACCGCACCGGCCAGAAGCAATTGCGCCAGCCGGATGAAGACATGATCCACGACTTTCTCGAGGCTCTCATCCGCGTCCTTCACAAGCCGCATGCGCATCGCTTCGACCTCCAAGAGAACAGCGATGCGTTCTTTCTGAA
>JBAIYC010000348.1:0-7766 GCA_037916085.1 Nitrospirota bacterium
AAGCGCGATAGAGGTTTCCGATGCCTTTGCCACCTACGTAAGCGCCCAAGCAGCTTACACGGGCGCGTTGTACAACTATAAGATTGCCCAGGCAAGCATCGAAAAAGCCATGGGGGTACACTGATGAAATGGTATTCAGAGGAGATGTATATTCTTATGATCAGATACATTGTTGGCAGTGTGGTTGCATTTTCGTTTGTAGCGCTCGTGGCTGTGTCACTGTCCGCGCAGCAGGGTTTTGGTCACCTGGGAGGAAAAGGAGGAGCGCGGGGTGAGGGACGCGGTATATACGATCCTGCACAGGTGGAAATAATAACGGGCAGTATCACAGCCAAAAAAGACGTCGAATTCAATAAGGGGAAAATGACGGGCGTCGGTCTGGACTTACAAACAGATCGCCAGACGATTGCCGTCTATCTCGGCCCACATATGTATGTAGATTTGCAAAATGTCAGGCTAAGCGAGAGAGACTACGTTGAGGTGAAAGGAGTTAAAGTTCTTCTCGACGGTCGAGAGGCGTTTATCGCCGGTGAAGTCCGAAAAGGCGGCGAGGTGCTGGAGCTTCGTGATGACAACGGCGTTCCTCTATGGGCGGGAAAAAGGCAAGGCGGACGCAAGGGAAACTAAACAGTTTCTCTTACAATAAAAGGATAATCCGGCGTTGTGGAGAAACGGACGGGTGTCTCTTATGGAAATTCTTATCATAGACGACGACAGGAACACGAGGGAAAGCCTTGGTATGCTGCTCGAGTTTGAAGGTTACAAGGTAAGTTTCTGTGAAAGCGGGGGTCTAGCGTTCGATCTGATAAAAGAAAAATGCTTCGAAGTGCTTCTGATAGATTATCGGATGCCTGAGATGAACGGCGTTGAGCTTGCCAGACTGGTGCGCCCTTTATGCCCGGACGCTTTTGTAATCGGGTTCAGCATGGAGACGAAAGAACGGGCGTTCCTCGATGCCGGTGCCGACGCTTTTATCAGCAAAAGTGCGCTGGCTCACGAGCTGGCCCCTCTCATAAAGAGCAGCATACCACATTGACAATGGCATCGGAACGGTGCTATCATCGCGTTCGACTTTTCCCTTTTCCGGCGCCCGGCAGCAGAAGTAAAGCAGTTTATTCACGCGCTGAGAAATCTGAAATCTACTATAATAAATATAAATAGAGGAAGAGAATACGCAAAAAACGAAGAGGTCGCGACGATGACAGTGTATAAAGATGCGAGACGCAGCAATGCCGAACAACGACTCCGCTTCCGGTCTTTCTGCAGCCGGGGGATTGCGGCAGCGGTCGTCATGTCCGTCGTTGTGGCGTCAGTCTCCTGTTCATCCAGAGACGTGAAGGCGCCCCGCGCGGCTCAGAAGGGACCGTCCGCCATGCCGGGCGTGCCGGTTGTCGCTCTTCCGGTCACGAAGGGCGACTTCGCCGTCTACCTGTCCGGCCTCGGCTCCGTCACGCCGATGAACACCGTCACGGTCAAGACTCGTGTCGACGGCGAGCTGACCAGAGTCCTTTTCAGGGAAGGCCAGATCGTGAGCAAGGGAGAGCTCCTGGCGGAAATCGACCCGCGTCCGTTCGAGGTGCAGCTGACGCAGGCGCAGGGCGCGCTGGCCCGTGACCAGGCGCAGTTGGAGAACGCCCGGCTCGATCTTGAACGATACAAAAACCTGGTCAAGCAGGATCTTATTCCCAAACAACAGCTTGATACGCAGGAATCCCTCGTCCACCAGAATGAAGGGGCGGTCAAGGCAGATCAGGGCCAGATCGACAACGCCCGCCTGCAGCTCACCTATGCCCGGATCACGGCTCCCCTCGGCGGCAGGATCGGCCTTCGCCAGGTCGACCCGGGCAACATCGTTCACGCGAGCGACGCGAACGGACTTGCGGTGATCACGCAGGTGCAGCCCATAGCCGTCATCTTTTCCCTGCCCGAAGACAGCCTTCCACAGATTCTCGGCAAAATCAAAAGCGGGGCGCGGATCACCGTCGAAGCCTACGACCGCGACCAGACGCAAAAACTTACCACAGGAACTCTCCTGACCGTGGACAACCAGATCGATCCGAGCACGGGTACGGTGAAACTGAAAGCCGAGTTCCCGAACCGGAACAACGAGCTTTTTCCGAACCAGTTCGTGAACGCCCGCCTCCTCATCGACATCAGGCACAATGCTCTCATCATTCAGTCGCCGGCCGTTCAGCGGGGTCCGCAGGGAACGTTCGTGTATGTGGTGAAGGCCGACCAGACGGCGGAAATGCGTCCGGTCACCATCGGCGTAACCCAGGAGGGGCGTGTGTCCGTGGTCTCCGGCCTGACCGAGGGCGAACTCGTTGTTGTGGATGGAGCGGACAGGCTGCGTGAAGGAAGCAGGGTCGAGGTAAAGGGACAGCAGAGCGGCGCCCCGTCCGCTCCCGGCCCGCAAAGGCAGCATAAATGAACATCTCCCGCATCTTCATCGAGCGTCCGGTGGCAACGACGCTTCTGATGATCGCCATTCTTCTTGCCGGCGCGGTTGCATATAATCAGCTCCCGGTCTCGGCCCTCCCGCAGGTTGATTATCCCACGATCCAGGTGCGCACCTTCTACCCCGGCGCAAGCCCTGATGTCATGGCATCCTCGGTCACCGCCCCACTCGAGCGGCAGTTCGGCCAGATGCCCGGTCTTACCCAAATGACCTCGACAAGCTCGGGCGGCAGTTCGGTGATCACGCTCCAGTTCAGCCTGGACCTCTCGCTGGACGTCGCCGAGCAGGAAGTGCAGGCTGCGATCAACGCCGCCTTTACGTTCCTGCCGCGGGATCTTCCGACGCCTCCGGTCTACAACAAGGTGAACCCTGCTGACGCTCCCATTCTCACCCTGGCCCTGACCTAGAACACGCTGACGCTGCCGCAGGTCGAGGACATGGCCGATACGCGGTTCGCCCAGAAAATTTCACAGCTCCCCGGCGTCGGACTTGTGAGCCTCTCCGGCGGCCAGCGCCCGGCAGTCCGCATTCATGCCAATCCCACTGCCCTCGCGGCCTACGGCCTCACCCTGGAAGACGTGCGAACGGCGATCGCCGCCGCGAACGTCAACCAGGCCAAAGGTGGTTTCGACGGCCCGCGCCAGGCCTATATCATCGGCGCAAATGACCAGCTGTTTACCAGCAAGGACTACAAGGGGCTCATCATCGCCTACCGGAACAACGCCCCCGTCCGCCTGTCCGACGTCGCCGACGTGGTCGACGATGCCGAAAACGTGAACCAGGCCGCCTGGGTCAACGAAGCTCCCGCCGTGATCGTGAACATTCAGCGACAGCCCGGAGCGAACGTGATTGAGGTCGTCGACCGGATCAAGAAGCTCCTGCCGCAGCTCCAGACCGCGCTTCCCTCGTCCATCAAGGTGGCGATCCTGACCGACCGCACCACCACCATACGCGCATCGGTCCGGGACGTTCAATATGAGCTCATGCTCGCCGTTGCGCTCGTCGTGCTGGTCATCTACCTTTTTCTGCGGAATCTCCCGGCAACAACCATTCCGAGCGTCGCGGTGCCGCTCTCTCTCGTCGGGACTTTCGGTATCATGTACCTCATGGGCTTCAGCCTGAACAACCTCTCGCTCATGGCCTTGACGATCTCCACCGGCTTCGTCGTCGACGACGCGATCGTCATGATCGAGAACATCGCCCGCTTTGTCGAAGAGGGCGACACCCCGAAGGAGGCGGCGCTCAAAGGGGCGAAGCAGATCGGCTTCACCATTCTTTCGCTCACCGTATCGCTCATCGCCGTCCTGATCCCCCTGCTCTTCATGGGCGACGTGGTCGGCCGCCTTTTCCGTGAGTTCGCCGTGACCCTGGGCGTCACGATCCTGATCTCGGCCGTCGTCTCCCTGACGCTCACGCCCATGATGTGCGCAAGGATCTTGAAACACGTTCCCGAAGACAAACAGGGCAAATTCTACCATGCGTCGCAGCTCTACTTCGACAGGCTGATCGCCTCCTACGGAAAAAGCCTGCAGTGGGTGCTCAAGCATCAGCGGGCGACGCTCCTGGTCGCAGCCAGTACGCTGATCCTGACCGTGCTGCTGTACATCATCGTCCCCAAGGGGTTTTTCCCGATCCAGGATGCGGGAGCGATCCAGGGCACGTCCGAAGCTCCGCAGTCGATTTCCTTCGCTGCCATGGCCGGGCGCCAGCAGGCCCTTGCACGGGTGATCCTGAAGGACCCGGCTGTCGAAAGCCTCTCTTCGTTCATAGGCGTTGACGGGACCAATACGACGCTGAACAGCGGCAGGATCCTGATCAACCTGAAGCCGCTTCATGATCGGGACGCGAGCGCGATCGAGGTCATCCGGAGGCTCCAGCCCGAGCTTGCCAGGGTGGAAGGCATCACGCTCTACATGCAGCCGGTGCAGGACCTTACCGTGGACGCGCGCGTGAGCCGCACCCAGTTCCAGTACACCCTTGACGATCCCAATACGAATGAGCTCAATGTCCTCGCTCCCAGGGTAATCACAGCGGTGCAAAACCTCCCGGAGCTTCGCGACGTGAGCACCGACCAGCAGAACGAGGGCCTCAGGATGGCGCTCACGATCGATCGTTCCACCGCCGCGCGGCTCGGCATCACGCCGCAAAACATCGACGATGCCCTCTATGACGCGTTCGGCCAGCGGCAGGTGTCCACGATCTTCACAGAACTGAACCAGTACCGGGTCGTACTCGCGGTCAAGCCCGAGTTTCAGCAGGGCCCGGCGGGCCTGCAGTCGATCTATCTTCGCGGTGTCGGCGGCGGGCAGGTCCCGCTCGCTGCTCTCACTCAGGCGTCGGAAACGACTGGACCGCTCGTGGTGAACCGGCAGGGCCAATTCCCCGCAGTGACCATGTCCTTCAACCTCGCACCCCGGACTTCGCTGGGAGAAGCGGTTGACGCGATCGAACAGACGATGCAGAAGCTGAACCTTCCCGCGAGCATACGCGGCAGCTTCCAGGGCACGGCCCAGGCGTTCAAGGCTTCGCTCACGAATGAACCCCTTTTGATCCTGGCCGCGCTCATAACGGTCTATATCGTGCTCGGCGTCCTGTACGAAAGCTACATCCACCCGGTCACGATCCTCTCGACGCTGCCCTCGGCGGGCGTCGGCGCCGTGCTTTCCCTGATGCTGTTCCGCACCGACCTGTCGGTCATCGCGATCATCGGCATCATCCTGCTGATCGGCATCGTGAAGAAAAACGGCATCATGATGATCGACTTCGCGCTCGACGCGGAGCGGAACGAGGGGAAAGGCCCGGAAGAGGCGATCTATCAGGCCTGCCTCCTGCGGTTCCGGCCGATCATGATGACCACCATGGCAGCGCTTCTGGGAGCGCTGCCCCTGGCGCTCGGGCGCGGGGTCGGTTCGGAGCTCCGCCGGCCCCTGGGTATTTCGATCGTGGGAGGACTCATCATCAGCCAGGTCCTGACGCTGTACACGACGCCGGTCATTTATCTCTGGTTCGATAGGCTCGCGCGAAAGGTGAAAGGAAGTCGTTCCGGAATTTAGTCATTAGAGAACAAATTCTACAAACATGAAAAATCTTTTACCGCGAAGGCGCGAAGAACGCGAAGGACGTCAAAAACGAAAAAACGAATTTTCTTTTCTTAAAGATATCCACGATTTCCCCGCGACCTGTGCGTCCTCGCGGTTCCAAAGTATGGATTCCGACTTTTCCGCATTAGAAGAACCAGCATGAACATCTCATCTACCTTCATCAAACGCCCCGTCGCTACGACGCTCCTCACCGCCGGGCTCGTGCTCTCCGGCGCGATCGCCTTCCGGCTGCTTCCCGTATCGCCCCTTCCCCAGGTGGACTTCCCGACGATCTCGGTGCAGGCTGCCCTGCCCGGAGCGGACCCCGAGACCATGGCAACGTCGGTCGCGGCTCCCCTCGAACGGCAGTTCGGACGCATCGCCGGCGTCGCGGAGATGACGTCCACGAGCTACCGGGGCAGCACGAGCATCACGCTCCAGTTCGACCTGGACCGGGACATCAACGGCGCCGCGCGGGACGTCCAGGCCGCGATCAATGCTGCAAGGGGATTCCTGCCCGCGAACCTGCCGGCGAACCCGACGTACCGCAAGGTCAATCCCTCTGACGCGCCCATTCTCATTCTCGGCCTCACCTCTGATACCATAAGCACCGCGCAGATGTATGATGCCGCTTCATCCATCCTCGCGCAAAAACTCTCCCAGGTGGAAGGAGTGGGACAGGTGTTCGTGGGAGGAAGCTCGCTACCCGCCGTGCGCATCGACCTGAACCCGCTGGCGCTTTCGAAGTACGGCATCAGTCTCGAGGACGTCCGTACCGTGCTCGCGGCGACGAACGTCAACCGGCCCAAGGGACAGCTGGCCTTCGGGGACCGGATGTGGGAGATCCGGACGAACGACCAGCTGAACAAAGCGGAGGAGTATCTGCCCCTCATCGTCGCCTACCGGTCAGGGGCGGCAGTCAGGCTCGGGGACGTGGCGCAGGTGCAGGACTCCGTTGAAGATCTGCGGGCCGCCGGGTTCGTAAACGGCATCCCGGCGGTCATGGTGATCGTGTTCCGCCAGCCCGGCGCGAACATCATCGAGACCGTGGATAATGTGCGCTCGCTTCTCCCGCAGCTCGAAGCCGCCCTCCCCGGTGCCGTCAGCCTTTCGATCGTCCTCGACCGCAGCCCGTCGATCCGTGGGTCGTTGCGCGACGTCGAACGCACGCTCGTTGCCTCGGGCATCCTCGTAATCCTCGTGGTGTTCTGGTTTTTGCGGACCGTACGTTCCACGATCATCCCGGCGGTCGCTGTCGCTGTCTCGATCATAGGCACCTTCGGCGTAATGTACCTCTGCGGCTACTCGCTCGACAACCTGTCGCTCATGGCGCTCACAATCTCGACGGGCTTCGTGGTCGATGACGCCATCGTCGTTCTCGAGAACATCACGCGCTACCGCGAACAGGGGCAGTCGCCCTTCCAGGCAGCGCTTTCGGGCACAAAGGAGATCGCTTTCACCGTCCTGTCCATGAGTACGTCGCTCATTGCCGTTTTTATCCCGATTCTCCTCATGGGCGGCGTGGTCGGCAGACTCTTCCGCGAATTCGCCGTGACGCTCTCCGCAGCGATCATGGTCTCGCTCCTTGTTTCGCTCACCACAACGCCCATGATGTGCGCCACGATCCTGAAGCCGGGAAAACGCAAACACGGCCCCCTCTTCCGGCTGAGCGAACGGAGCTTCAACTGGATGCACAGCCGCTACGAGCGGAGCCTCCGCTGGGCGCTTGCCCACTCCCGGTTCATGCTGCTGTTGATCGTGATCACCCTCGTGACCAATGTGGTCCTGTTCATCGTCGTTCCCAAGGGTTTTTTCCCTGAGCAGGACACGGGCAGGATCGCCGGGGGCATCCAGGCAGCGCAGGACACATCGTTTCAGGCCATGAAGGAGAAGCTGCTCGACATCGTGAAAGTGATCAAGACGGACCCCGATGTGGACCAGGTGATCGGCTTTACCGGAGGAGGCGGGGGAGGAGGGTCCACCACGAACACCGGAAGGATGTTCATTGCACTCAAACCTTTCGAAAAACGGGCCGCCACCGCCGGACAGATCATCACCCGCCTTCGGAAAAAGCTGGCCAACGTTCCCGGCGCGTTCACCGGTCTGCAGCCGGTGCAGGACATCCGCGTCGGCGGCAGGATCAGCAATGCCCTGTACCAGTTCACGATCCAGGGGGAAAACTACGCCGAGCTGAACGAATGGGGCCAGCGCGTGCTCGGGAAGATGCG
>JBAIYC010000349.1:0-2241 GCA_037916085.1 Nitrospirota bacterium
AACGCCGTGGCGCTTAAGGAATACATTGAATCCCGGGGACGGGCGCGGAAGAAGGCTGCGTAACTGAATGGCGCAGAGGCATCGCTGCGCCGAAAGGGGCGGGCCATGATCACCTATCATACAGTCAAGATCGGCACGGTGGACATCTTCTACCGCGAGGCCGGGCCTCCCGCAGCGCCGACGATCGTGCTTCTGCACGGTTTCCCGTCGTCGTCGCACATGTTTCGGGACCTGATAAGGGAACTGGAGAACGATTTCCATCTCATCGCTCCCGACCATCCCGGTTTCGGGAACAGCTCCTGTCCGCCGCGGGACGAGTTCACCTACACGTTCGACCACCTTGCAGAGGTCACTGAGGACTTCCTGATGGCAATAGGTCTGGGCAGGTTCTCCCTGTACCTGCAGGACTACGGCGGCCCGGTGGGCTTCCGTATCGCAGCGAAGCACCCCGAGTGGATCGAATCGCTCGTCATCCAGAATGCCAACGCCTATGAAGAGGGGCTGACGCCGCTTATGGACCAGAGACGACCGTTCTGGAAGCAGCGGTCGCGCGAGGCGGAACGGGTTGTCTTGAGCACCTTCACGTTTGCCCGAACGCAGTGGAAATATCTGAACGGCGTACGTGACAGGACCAAAGTAAGCCCCGATGCCTGGAACATGGACCAGTTCTTCCTCGATAGGCCCGGAAACAAGCTCATTCAGCTCGAGTTGCAGGCTGATTACGGCTCCAACGTGGACCGTTATCCTGAGTGGCAGGCATACCTCAGGGAGCACCAGCCGCCCACGCTGGTCGTCTGGGGCAAGAACGACGACATATTCGGCCCGGCGGGCGCCGAGGCGTACAAGCGCGATCTCAGGAACATCGAGGTACATCTGCTCGATACCGGACATTTCGCCCTGGAAGAGTATTGTACCGAGATCGCAGGCTACATCCGGAGGTTCCTCGGGACGGACGAGCTTAAGAAGGCGGCATGACCGGGACGGGGCTGAAGGAGCGCGGATCTCAGGAAAGGCATCGTAGCAGGACATGAAATGGGTTGAGAGCTGGTATATCTCGTACGCACTGCTTGGACTGTCCGCCGGCGGGCTTATCCCCATTCTGCTGCCCCTCCTCATCGGACCGGCGAACGGGGCGGCAGGTATCGGCCTCGTCATGGCGGCCTTCAGCCTGGGAGGGCTCTCGGCACCGCTCTGGGGCGGGCTCGCCGACCGCTTCCGGATGCACCGGCAGCTGCTCGTGGCCGGCCTTCTCGGGATCGGCCTGGGAGCAGGCCTCGTTCCGGGGGTGCTATCGCTGTCCCTTCGGGCCTTGCTCGCGCTTCTCGCAGGGATCGGTCTTGCGTCGGCCTCGACGGTGGCGAACCTCTTTATCGTCGAGGTGCATCCCGAGGCTGAGTGGGACAACCGCATCGGCTGGCTCCAGACCTTTTACGGCGGAGGCCAGGTCGCGGGTCTCGTGCTCGCCGGGGTGTTCGGGGAGAACAGGCCTGGATCCGGTCTGTGGCTTGCCGGAGGGATAGGAGTCCTCGCGATCGTCCCGGCAATGACCGGAACGCGGCGGATATCAGGCCTTCTTCTGCCGCGCCGGCCTGTTCTTTCACGTCCCGCCCATCATCCCGAGTGGCCTCCTGGCTCGCCGCAGCATCTCTATCACCATGCGACCCGAGAGGGCCTGAGGGCCTTCTTTGCTCCGTTCCGTGCGTCCTTCGCCCGTTTCCTTGTTGCGTGGTTCTTCAGCTTTTCAGGCAGCGCAGCCTTTTTTTCGTTCTATCCCGTCGTGATGCGGCAGGCCTACGGGGCCCTGCCGGGCCTGTCGTCAACAGGATATGCCCTGGCTGCCGGACTGGGACTCCTCCTCTATGCTCCGGCAGGAACATGGTCGCGAAGGAAAGGGCCGCGCGTGGTGCTGAAGGAGGCACTGCTCCTCCGCATCGCGGCCTTTTCCGCGCTCGCCCTGCTGGCGACGTCATCGTTCGCAGCTCGCGGCTGGCTCGCCCTGCTGTTCTTTCTCCTCGTCGTGCTTGCATGGTCGCTGCTCAGCGTGAGCGGCACGGCACTGGTCGTTGACCTTTCGCCACAGAACGAGGGAGAGGGAATGGGCGTCTTCAACGCACTGACCGCTCTGTCCGGCGTCGTCGGGGCCGTCCTGGGAGGGTGGGCGGCGGACCGCTGGGGCTATGTCGCGATACCGGTCCTGGGGATCATCGGCGTCACTGCCGGTTTCCTCGTGCTGGTCGGCAG
>JBAIYC010000350.1:0-2971 GCA_037916085.1 Nitrospirota bacterium
CGCCTTGCGCACCAGGTCCGCCTGATGCCCCAGGACCAGGATGATGCGTTCGGTCTCCATGCCGGCAACAGCTTCAAGCACATGGGCGATCAGCGGTTTGCCGGCAAGCAGGTGGAGCGCCTTGGACATGCCGGACTTCATGCGGGTCCCGAGGCCGGCAGCGAGGACGATCACCGTCGGTCTCATGGTTTCAGTCCCCTCCCGACACCATCCTTCAGGCGCAGCGCCTCGCGTTCGCTCAGGCTGACGAGCCCGAGGGAGATGATGAACTTCATGCCCTGCTCCACCGTCATGTCGAGATGGGTAACCTCCGAGGCGGGAAGGATGAGCAGGAACCCTGCGGTCGGGTTGGGGGTCGTCGGCACAAAGACGGTCTCATGGGTCCCCGAAAGACCGATGCCGCTTCCCTCGACGTTTCCGGTGACGAAACCGATGCTGTAGCAACCCTTGCGGGGGTATTCCACAAGCGCAACGCCGTGGAAGTTGTGCTTGACCGAAAAGGTCTCCATCATCTGCTTGACCGTGGAGTAGACGCCGCGCACCAGCGGCACCTTCTGCATGAGCCCGTCCCAAAACCGCAGCACCCTGTTGCCGAAATAGTTCGCCGAAATGATGCCGACGAGCAGGATCAGCAGGACAAGTGTGATGATGCCGAGACCCGGGAATTTCAGCCCGATCACATAGGACGGCAGGTCCCCCAGAATGCGATCGATCCACCCCAGAATGGCGCGGAGAACAAAAACCGTCACGCCGACCGGGACAACGACAAGGAGTCCGGTAAAAAAGTACTTCTGGAGGAAATTTTTCAGTTTTTTCACGTCGTAATATTACTGATTTTGCAGGGGGGTTGCAAGCATTATTTCGGCGGAACCCGTTGAAAATACGGGGAGAGCAGGCAACGAAGGCGCTTCCTCCCTACTTTCTCAGGACCAGTTTGGCGTCCACGATCGCCTTGGCCCGTTTGAGGTGACCCTTGACCGATTCGCTGTCCTCAATGGCAAGATGGATCTCCCGGGCGATCTCCTCCTCGCCCGCATTGCCGGCCTTCTCGGCCCATTCGTGGAAGCCTTCGACATGGGAATCGCTGTGGTCGATCCAGTGCTCCAAAATGGCCTGAAGTCTCCTAAGAGCTTCGTCATTTCCGTCCCCACGGCCATGATGGTGGCCGCCATGAGAATGACCCTTGTGATGCTCGTGCATGATTGGCTCCCGTCCGGTCAGCTCAGCTCCCTGCCCGTCGTCGTCATGGTCAATTTTCCGTGTTTCACGCCCTTGGTGCCGATCAGACGGTCGGAGATCTTGCGGATGTCCCTGCTCTTTCCCTTCACGACCAGCACTTCAAGGCAGTTGTGAGCGTCAAGATGCACATGGAGCGTGGAGACGATCTGGTGGAAGGACTGGTGCTGCAGGTCGTTGAGCGCATGATCGAGCTCGCGGGTATGATGATTATAGATGATCGTGATCGTCCCGACGGTCTCCTGGTCTCCCGCCTCCCACTCCTCTTCGACGAGACGGTCGCGGATCAGGTCCCGGATCGCCTCGGAGCGGGCCCGGTAGCCTTTTCGTTCGATCAGGTCGTCGAACTTCCTCATGAGCTTATTGTCAATGGACACGCCGAACCGCGCTACGCCGGACATGCTAACCTCCTCATCGACCGCGAAATGCGATCCCGGCTGTTGTAATCCAATCGTCCGGGATTGTCAAGGCAGATGCACAGTATACACGATCCTAATGCTCGTGCGTATGAGGACCGTGCTCATGACCTTCACCCTCGTGCAGGTCGTCCCCGTGACCTTCCGGATCATGCCGGTGGTCATGTTCCCTATTCGCATCTCCGTGCACGTGACCGGGGGACCCGTCATGCCCCTCGGGATGCTCATGCTGATGGCCGTGCGGATGGACATGCGTTTCCCCGCCGTGCCGATGTTCATGTGCATGCTCATGCTGGTGCCGCTGAAGCGAAAGCGGCAGCTCCAGGTTGTTCTCCTCAAGCAGCGTCTTGTCCGACAAGATGTCCACCGCCGGGCCGTCGGCAGCGACCACGCCGTCGCGGATGACGATGCAGCGCCTGCAGATGTCGAGGATGAGGTCCAGGTCATGGGACGCGACGATCTTGGTGTGCTTGAAGGACCTGAGCAGCGTGATGAGCGACCTTCTGGACTTGGGGTCCAGGTTCGCGGCCGGCTCGTCCATGACCAGGATATCGGGCTCCATCGCAATGACCGAGGCGATGGCCACCGCGCTCTTCTGTCCGCCCGACAGATGGTGCGGCGGCTTGTTCTTGAGGCCGAGACCGTTCACTTGCCGGAGCGCGTCCTCGACGCGTTCGCGGACGCTCGCCTCGTCCAGGCCGAGGTTGAGCGGTCCGAAGGCAACATCGTCGTAGACCGTGGGCATGAACAGCTGGTCGTCCGGGTTCTGGAACACGACGCCCACGCGCTTCCGGATCTCCCGCGCCGTCCCCTTCTGAAGCAGCACGTCGCCGATCGTCACTGCCCCCGACGCCGGCGTCAGGTAGCCGTTCATGTGCAAGAGCAGGGTGGACTTCCCCGCGCCGTTGGCTCCCACGATCCCGACCGACTCGCCATGCGTGATCCGGAAGGTGACCCCCTTGAGCGCCTCCGTCCCGTCGGGATAGTGGTACCTCACGTTGCTGAAATCGACAAAATGATGGCTCACCGCATCACCCCCTCGAGCATCCGTCCGGTCCATTCCATCACCGGGAGGAACCGGAAGGCGGCCAGAAAACAGAGGACACAGAGCAGGAAGACGGCGTCGCCCGCTCCCCCGCTGGTCCGCCGGAACTCCGGGATCTCGCCGGTGAATCCCCGCGACAGCATGGCGCGGTAGATCCGCTCCGCCCGCTCCACGGTCCGGAGGAACAGGGTCCCGATGATCCGCGCCGCCACCTTTGCTTCCCTGCCGCGCTTGCCGAAGGACCGGAGGTCCCGGGCGCGGACGATCCTCATGG
>JBAIYC010000351.1:0-5000 GCA_037916085.1 Nitrospirota bacterium
AACCGGGGAGCAGAGAATTCACACCCGTCAGGGCGGGCACGTACACGTTCGCGTGCCCGATGCACAAGCTCGAAGGAACACTCATCGTAAACGATTAAGGAGAAACCGGCATGCATCACGAAGAGCATCACACCGGCCACCCGGGCCAGGCCCAGGGGGCACCTGTCTACACCTGTCCCATGCATCCTGAGATCATCCGGGACAAGCCCGGGCGATGTCCGCTCTGCGGCATGAATCTCGTGCCCGCGGGGGCTGGCGGGGGGCATGGTCACGAGGACCACGCGGCGTACGACAAACACGCCGGGCACAGGACGTCATCATTCTTGAAAAAGTTCTGGATATCGCTCGTTCTGACCGTGCCGATCTTTTTCTACTCGGAAATGGCCAGGATGGCGTTCGGGATCCGGGGACCCGAATTCAGCGGCTGGCAGTACGTGCTGTTGCTGGCCGGGTCGGTGATCTACTTTTACGGCGGATTGGTATTCCTGGTCGGGGCATACCGTGAAGTGAGGGCGCGGCTTCCCGGCATGATGACCCTGATCGCCATTGCCATCAGTGCCGCCTACATCTACAGTCTCCTCTCGGTGCTCACCGGAGGGATGCACGAGCTCCTCTTCGAATTGGGGTCACTGATCACGATCATGCTCCTGGGCCACTGGATCGAGATGAAATCCGTCCAGGGAGCGCAGGGGGCCCTGAAAGAGCTCTCGAGGCTCCTCCCGGACCAGGCGGAGGTCGTGCGGGGAAATTCAACAACGATCGTCCCGCTTTCCGAGCTCGTGGTCGGTGACATCGTGCTTGTGAAGCCGGGCTCAAAGATTCCGGCGGACGGCACGGTCGTCGAGGGAAGATCCGACGTCAACGAATCGATCATCACCGGTGAATCGAGGCCTAGTGAGAAAGGCAGAGGAGACCGGGTCATTGCCGGTTCGGTCAATGGTGATGGAAGCATGAGGGTAAAGGTTGACAGCATCGGCGAGAAAACCTTTCTTGCCGGTGTGATGCGTCTGGTTGACGAGGCCCAGAGATCGAAGTCCCGGCTTCAGATGCTGTCCGACCGGGCTGCCTACTATCTGACCATCATCGCGATTATCGGCGGCGTGATAACATTCGCCGCATGGATCCTGGCCGAGGCAGGATTGGCCGTTGCGACCGAGCGGCTGGTCAGCGTGCTTGTCATCACCTGTCCTCATGCGCTCGGCCTCGCAATCCCGCTGGTTGCCTCAATCTCGACCACAATGGCCGCCCGCAACGGCCTTCTCATCCGGCAGCGGATCGCGCTGGAAGGAGCGCGCAAGATCGACACGGTCCTGTTTGACAAGACGGGAACCCTGACGAAGGGAGAGTTCGGGGTTGCCGGCATCATCCCCGGTGCGGGCCGGGCGGAAGACGACGTGCTCCGGATTGCGGCCTCGATTGACCTCAATTCAGAGCACCCCTTGGCGCAGGCGATTGTGAAGGAAGCAAAAAAGCGCGGGCTCGATTTCGCCGATGTGAAAGAATTCGCACGGGTTGCGGGCCGCGGGGTCCGGGGAAGGATCGGGAACACGGAGATGAACATCGGCAACGACAGCTTTCTGGATGAAGGCAGGGCCGGTGTCGGGGAGGATGACAGATCCAGGATAGCAAAACTCTCGAAGGAGGGGAAAACCGTCATCCACGTTGTTGCGGATGGGAAATGGGTGGGGAGCATTGCGCTGGGGGACATTATCCGGGAAGAATCACGTGCAGCGATCCGCCGGCTCAAGGAGGCGCACATAAGGACGGTGATGGTAACGGGTGACTCTGAAGACGTGGCGGCATGGGTGGCGGGCGAGCTTGGACTCGATGCCTTTTATGCGAAAGTCGCGCCGGATCAAAAGGCGGAGAAAGTGAGACTGCTCCAGGGTGAAGGACGCAGGGTGGCGATGGTCGGAGACGGAGTCAACGATGCGCCTGCGCTGACCCAGGCAGACCTCGGGATAGCCATAGGTGCGGGCACCAACGTGGCGGTCGAATCGGCCGGCATCGTCCTTGTGAGGAACGATCCGCGGGATATCCCGAAAATCCTTCATCTCTCGCGGCTCACCTACGCCAAAATGATCCAGAATCTCCTCTGGGCGACCGGCTACAATGTCGTTGCGGTCCCGCTGGCGGCAGGCGTGCTCGCGTCGAGGGGAATTATTCTCGAGCCCTGGTTTGCGGCCGTCCTGATGTCTGCAAGCACAGTGATTGTCGCCATCAACGCGGCACTTTTACGCAGAAAGACCATCTAGGGCGAGAAAGGAAAAAGACATGGTAAAGGACATCGTCTGTGGGATGGGTGTCGAAGAGGACGACCCCGAAACGTTTTCAAAGACCCACAAGGGAACGGTCTATTACTTCTGCAGTCCCGAGTGCATGCTGATGTTTGCGGAAGATCCTGACGACTACCTCAATCCGAAACGCAAGAAGACGGCCATGGCAAAAGACCCCATCTGCGGGATGGACGTCGATAAAATCAACCCCCCGTTTACATCCATCTTCAAGGGGGTCACCTACTATTTTTGCTCTAACCCCTGCAAGCGGGAGTTTGACCGTGAGCCGGAGAAATTCCTCAGGAAGAAAAAAGATCCGGAATAGTCAGAAGGAACGATCGGTCACAGGCAGGCCCCCGGTACGGATGCACAATTTTTCATAAACATGATCCGGGAAAAGCCGGCGGGCGGTCGGCACAGCGGAGGTGCATCGCCTGAGACCCGCTCATGTGCCGAGGTCCGCCATGCTTCGGGCCTTCACGACCTGGTGCTGGAATCTGATGTGTGCATCCGTTCGACGGCCGGCGTGAGATTTGCGAGTGTATAAGCCCCGACAGCCATCACGAGATCCCGCACGGCGACGTCCAGGTATCTGCCGCTTGTGACAAGGCTCAGTGCGATACAAAACAACCATGCCATGACAAGAAATCCGCCCAGGCGGGGGCGGACAAGAACGATGATGCCGGCGGCGATTTCGACGCATCCCACAACGGCCATGATCGTGCGGCCGCTTACGGGGATCATACCCATAATCGCCGGGTTGAGGTAGCTCTCCCAGTTCACCAGGAGGTTCGTAAACTTGTCGAGACCGGCGACGATTGGGACAAGGCCGTAGGTAAACCGCAGTACCGACCAGATCCTTGCCAGGCTCGTGGTGCTGCGGACCGGTTCAACCGGGCGGGTGGCGGCCCGGGCCGGGGCGGTATAGACGGGATTATTGACGGTTGTGTTCATAGATAATTCTCCTTAATTTATACATTAGAGGCTGATGGGGGCGAAAGGTTACAGGGTGTAACCTTTTGCCGGGGAGCCCATCTAACCTCCAGGCGGTATCAAGCAAGAATTCATGAAAGTGCATCGCTATGAACAGAATGGCCCTTTCCTCCCCCGCTCTTACTGATGAAGAAGTCATCGCAAGAGTCCTGAATGGAGAGAAAGAATTGTATGAACTCATCATGCGCAGGTACAACCAGCGGTTATACAAGATCTGCCGTGCCTACGTACAGGACGGGGACGAGGCGGAGGACATCGTTCAGGAAACGCACATCAGGGCATATCAAGGGCTGCCGGGATTTCAGGCCCGCTCGCAGTTCTCGACGTGGCTGACGAGAATCCTGATCAATGAGGCACTGGGCCGGACCAGGCGGAGCAAACGATATGTCCGCATGCAATCCCGTCCTTCGGGAAACGGAGAAGGCCGGGAAATTGCGGACTCCGCGGCATCAACAACCAACAATCCATTGGGCATTGTCATGAACAGCGAACTACGCACGATCCTCGAGCAGGCCGTCGACAGACTGCCGGAAAAGTACCGCATTGTCTACCTCATGCGGGAGGTCGAGGGGATGAGTGTTGCCGAAACCAGCGCCTGTCTGAAGATCAGCGAGACGAACGTCAAAGTCAGGCTGAACCGGGCGAAGGAATTCCTGAGGAAAGACATCGGGAACGTCTACGGCGGTGCCATGGTCTACCACTTCGATCTCGTCCGGTGCGACCGGATCGTCGATCATGTCATGAAGCGAATCCAACGATACTCCACCCCAACCTAGAGAAAGGCATCGTCATGGCTGACTATCAATATCTCATCATCGGCGGCGGCATGACAGCGGACGCCGCGGTGAAAGGCATCCGTGAAGTCGACACGACCGGCACGATCGGCATCATTGCAGCCGAGCCGCACCGGCCGTACAGCCGTCCGCCGCTCTCGAAGGCCCTCTGGAAAGGCGAACCGGTGGACAACATCTGGCGCAACACCCCGAAAGAGCACGTAGAAATCCATTTTGAGAGGACGGCGACAGGCATTGACGCCAAGAAGAAAGCCGTCCTCGACCACCGCGGAACGAGCTACACGTACAACAAACTCCTCCTGGCAACCGGCGGCAGTGTCCGCCGGTTGCCGTACAAGGTTGACGGCATCATCTACTTCAGGACGCTGGACGACTATCAGCAGCTCAGGAGTCTGGCGGCGAAAGTGCAGAGATTCGTCATCATCGGGGGAGGATTCATCGGTTCTGAGATCGCCGCGGCCCTTGCGTTGAACAAGAAAACCGTCACCATGATCTTCCCCGAGGAAGGAATCGGCTCCCGGGTCTACCCCCCCGGTCTATCCCAGTATCTGAACGGATTGTACCAGTCAAAGGGAATCGAGGTCCTGACAAAAAACGGTGTTGAAAAGATCGACAAAGACGGTCCGGTCTATCGTGTCAGGACAACGAGCGGGAGAGAGCTGCATGCAGACGCGGTTGTTGCGGGAATCGGGATCACCCCGAACGTCGACCTGGCGAAGGCGGCGGGACTATCCGTTGACAACGGAATCACCGTGGATGAATTTCTCAAAACCTCCAATCCGGACATCTACGCAGCGGGTGATGTTGCGAACTTCTACAACCCGTCCCTTGGCAAGCGGATCAGGGTCGAGCACGAGGATAATGCGAACACGATGGGGCACACAGCAGGCGCCAACATGGCGGGCGGGGCTGTTCCCTATCACCATCTCCCCTTTTT